>DAOVGR010000040.1 GCA_030672305.1 Thermoplasmatales archaeon
TGCTTTTCAATACCTCTTCTGCTTCTGAAAGATTAAGACTATTTATAGTCTTTCTGAGGTTTGCCCTCCTTGTAATATTCATGAATGCATCCCAAGCATCATGAATCTTAGGAGGGCTCTTTTAATTTTTCAACAGCCTAATTTATATTATTACAAACTCGATAACTTTATATAAAAAGTGATATTAACCACGTAAAAACGAAATGGGGAGATAATATGTTATTATGGATAGTCATAATTGTAATTATAATTGTAATATTTTTCCTATTGATTTTCTGGGGTTTCTACAATAGAATTATAAGAATGGAGAATCGAATAGACAACTCTTGGGCTCAAATTGATGTTCAACTAAAAAGAAGAGCAGATCTGATACCTAATCTTATGGAAGCTGTAAAAGGTTATATGAAGCATGAAAAAGAAGTTCTTGAAAACGTTACAAAGGCACGATCTGCACTCATGACTGCTAAGTCTCAACAGGAAAACATCGATGCAGATAACATGCTCACAGGTGCATTAAAATCTTTATTTGCAGTTGCTGAGAGTTACCCTGACTTAAAAGCTAATCAAAATTTCATGCAATTACAAGATGAGCTGACACATACTGAGGATAAAATTGCCTATTCCCGTCAACATTTCAATGATGTAACTTTGGCATATAACAATATAATAGAGACCTTCCCAGGTCTTTGGTTTGCAAAAAGAATGAATAGAAAAACAAGAGATATGCTACAGATTCCAGAAGCATCTAGAGAACTTCCAAAGGTAAAATTTTAAATTAAATCAAATATCCTGATATTATGGAAAAAAAACTCCTTGTTGAAGATCACATTAGGAGAAACAAACGTCAAACTATCTTAGTTTGTTCATTCATGGCTATTTTATTTATTGCAATTGTTTTTTCTTTAGGTTACATTCTATTTGCTGGAAATCTATTCATTGCCCTTGCTTTCGCTCTTCCAATTGCGATTGGATATGTATTAATAACATATTCAATTTCAGTTCAAACAGTTATTTCAGCAGCAAAAGCAAGACCAGCAAATCCAAAAATTCGAGAAGAAAAACTTTTCATGTATAAAGTTGAGGAAATGTCAATTGCAGCTGGACTGCCAATGCCAAAGGTTTATGTTCAAGACTCTGACAATATTAATGCATTTGCAACAGGTAAAAAACCAGAAGACGCAGTAATTTGTGCTACAACTGGAGCTCTAAAAAAATTAAAACCAGATGAACTTGAAGGTGTAATGGCACATGAGATGAGTCATATTAAGAATAATGATATTCTAATAATGACAGTTACTATTGCTGTTGTTGGTGCAATTGCTCTAATATCTGAAATTGTTTTTTGGTCTCTTTTTTGGGGCGGAGGCGCAAGAGGTAGGAAAGGCGACGGCAACGCAATTATAATTGTATTGGCTATAATTTTTGTAATACTTGCACCGATTTTTTCAAGACTAACATATCTTGCTATATCTAGAAAGCGAGAATATCTTGCAGATTCAAATGGAGCGTATTTAACTAGAAACCCAGATGGCCTTGCTAAAGCTTTAGAAAAAATTAAAAAAGATCATCCAAAAGGTAAACCAAAAGGATCAAAAACTGTTGCCCCACTTTATATTGCAAACCCTTTCAAAAGCGTGTCAGTAAGATCAATTTGGTCTACTCATCCACCTATTGATGAAAGAATTAAAAGACTTAGATCAATGTAATTTTACTTGATTAGTAATATCTTTTTCTTACTCATATAGCTGAATATCTTGAGATACCTTAACATCTAATTTCTTAGGAATGTCAAGTTGAGCCTTTATTTTCCACTCTGTTTTTCCAGTACCAACAGAAACAGCACTTATGAATGTTCCCGCAGAACCTAGTTTATCCTCAAGTGAATTCTGTATTGCTTGTTGACTTGTTCTAGGGTCTAATATATCTGGTGGAATTTTTAATTCGAAAGGAACTTGCTCTTTTTGATAATCTTTCTCTCCAGAAATTGGCATATCAAAATCATATACATTTTGCCATTGCCATTTATTTCCGTGTCTAACTTTTCTAACACCAACTAAAGATACTTTTAATTTTCTAGCATAAGCTGGTTTTTTTAGATTTAGTGTTACAGTTCCCTTTGCAGTTTCCCCAGGCGTAAAATTATATTTCTCCAGCATCAAAGATATCTTAGGCGGTCCAAATAATCCCATATTATCAATCCTCTGATATTTTTCAACCAATAGGTAACATATAATAAATAATTAAAGTTTCCACATTTAGGTTTTCACATGGAAAAAATGAAAGTAGCAATGTATTACAATAATAACGATGTAAGAATCGAAGAAATGCCAATTCCAAAAATAAATGATAACGAGCTTCTTGTAAAAGTTCAGGCATGCGGTATCTGTGGAAGCGATGTAATGGAATGGTACAGGTTAAAAAAAGCACCAAGAGTTCTAGGTCATGAAATGTCTGGAGACATTGTAAAGGTTGGAAAGAATATTAAAAAATTCAAAGTTGGAGATAGAATTTTTGTATCTCATCATATACCATGTAACACTTGTAAATATTGTCAAAATGATCAGCATACTATCTGTGATACATTACATTCTACAAATTTTGATCCAGGAGGTTTTGCACAGTTTCTAAGAGTTCCTGAAATTAATGTTGATTGTGGTGTATTTTTTCTACCAAAAGAATTGTCATACGAGGAAGGAGCATTTATTGAACCATTGGCTTGTGTAGTTCGCGGTTTAAGAAGTGCAGGTATAAAATCAGGGCAAAATGTTTTGGTAATTGGAAGTGGAGTAGCAGGTCTTCTTAATATTAAACTTGCCAAAGCAATGGGTGCAAATAGAATTTTTACAACAGATATTAACGATTTTCGATTGAAGAAAGCAAAAGAAATTGGTGCAGATGTTGTAATCCATGCAAAGGAAAATGTTCCTGAACAAATAAAAAAACACAATAATGGAAATCTAGCAGACCTTGTTATTTTATGTGTGGGGGCGCCATCTGCAGCAAGGCAATCCTTGGAATCAGTTGCTGCTGGTGGAACAATACTATTTTTTGCTCCAACAGAACCTGGTGTAGAAATTTCATTTCCATTGTTTGATTTATGGAATAAACAGATAAAAATGGTTTCAACATATGCAGGAGCTCCTAGAGATATAGATGAAGCAATAGACTTAATAAAAACTAAAAAAGTGAAAGTGACAGATTTAATCACTCATAGATTCCCTTTAAATGAAGCAGAAAAAGGATTCAAATTAACAGCTCAGGCAACAAATTCTATTAAAATAATAATTGAACCTCAGAAGTAATAATCTCAATTTATTTTTTATTAAAAGTTTATAATAAACGACATTATTTTGGTGCGCAATGAAAAAAATCAAAGCAATCTGGGAGCTCCTAAGACTAGAACATGGAGTAATGATTGCCATAGCAATACTGATTGGTTCATTAATAGCTCTAAAAGGAGAGGGATTTCCTGCTTTTGATAAATTTATACTTACGTTTTTTACAGCTTTGTTTCTTGAGGCAAGCACTTTTGCTCTAAATGATTATTATGACTTAGAAATTGATAAAAAAAATAAAAGAACCGACAGACCTCTAGTAAGAGGAGATATTACACCAAAATCAGCTCTCTATTTGTTTTTCATATTATTTCCTCTAGGAATAATTTGTTCGTTTTTCGTTAACATTGCCTGCTTCATTATTGCATTAATTACGGCTCTTCTAGCAATTGTCTATGATGCAAAGATGAAAAAAATTAAGCTGCTTGGAAATTTCTACATAGCATATGTGATGGCAATTCCTTTTATTTTTGGAGGAGCCGCAGTATTAGGAAAAGATGTATTGTTTTTCGAAATTGATCCTGCAATTTACATAGTTGCATTTATTGCATTTTTTGCAGGTTCAGGTAGAGAAATAATGAAGGATGTAATGGATTTTAAGGGTGATAGTAAAACAGGGGTTAGATCTTTTCCAAAATATATTGGAAATCGAAAATCAAATATTCTTGCGGGCATATTTTTCTTAATTGCTATTGTTTTAAGTTTTCTACCTTTTGTTATGAAGCAATACCAAATTTATTATCTGAATTATTCCTATCTTTTACTTGTTTTTATTACTGATATAATGCTTTTAAGCACATCTTTTCAGTTAATTTTTAAAAAGAAACCAAATTTGAAACTTTATAGAAGTTTTACATTATTTGCAATTTTCGTAGGACTTCTTGCTTTTTTGGTACCAATTCTTTTATTGATAATTAGAGGAGGATAATAGTGTGTTTCAAAGTGATTTAGTGGGGGTTGCACTAGTTTACATATACGTTGCAATTCTTCTAGTTATAACTGAAAAACTCCTTGATAAATATCCAGAATTCAGTAGAAAAATTCTTCATATTATGGTTGGAAATATTG
This sequence comes from Thermoplasmatales archaeon, assembly GCA_030672305.1. Classification (GTDB taxonomy): domain Archaea; phylum Thermoplasmatota; class E2; order DHVEG-1; family DHVEG-1; genus SG8-52-3. The sequence continues at coordinate 4,404 of DAOVGR010000040.1, forward strand.
CATTTATTTTACCAATTTTTGAAACAAAAGAAATCATGGTATTTATTGCAGCAGGACCTTTTATTTTCTTTACATTTCTAATGAGTCCGCATACTCCTATTAAATCTATACGTGGAAAAACGTCAGCTGCTGGACATGGTATGGGTTTGGTATATTACTCAATTACTTGGACAATTTTAGCATATTTGTTTTTTGATAATATGGTTGTAGTTGCTATTGGTATTCTTGCAATGTCATATGGTGATGGTTTTGCATCAATAATTGGTCTAAAATATGGAAAGAAAAAATACAAAATCTTTGGCGATGAAAAAAGCTATGCAGGTTCAATTGCAATGTTTGTAATTACTTTTACAGCTATTGTGATTGCTATATTTTATTACGGAATTTCAGTTACAACTTACTTACTTTTAATTCTTGCATTTATTGCACTCATTGCTGCTCTAATAGAAGGTTTAACCCCAAGAGGATTTGACAATCTTTCTGTTCCTTTTGTTGCAGCTTTCCTTTACTGGATATTTTTTCTAGTGTGAGATTATGAGGCTTATAATTGTCGATGGACTTGATGGAGTTGGAAAAGACACTCAAGCTCGTTTTATTAAAAAAAGATATGAAAAATTAGGTAAGAAAGTAATTATCCGCTCTCATCCTGAATCTGATAATTTTTTTGGTAGAAAAGCAAAAAGGGCACTTCTTGGTAAAGGAAAGATAAACAAACTAAAAGCTTCATTTTTTTATATGATGGATGTACTCCATTCGATAAAAAAATATTATCGGAAAAAGAATGCTGATACACTTATCATGGTTCGTTATTTGGTTGGAACTGCATATCTACCTAAAGGATTTGCAAAAATTGCATACAAATTTTTTGAAAATTTTGTTCCAACCTCAGAGTACATGTTTTTTCTGGATGCTACCCCTGAAATATTATTTAAACGAGTTGAAAAACGAAAGGAAAAGGAAATGTTTGAGACTCTTGAAGAGTTTGAAATTGTTAGAAAAAAGGCACTTCACCTTGTTAGAAAGTGGAATATTATTGATATTTCTGGCTCAATTGATAACTCATCTTCTAAGATTAATAAAATTCTTGATAAGTTAGATAAAAGTCATTAATAATTTTAATATCCCTTATCTCCCTTCACCACCTTACAAGCTTTCCAATTCTTACAACATAAGCTTTTTTACAACATCTTTAAGATGTGGGACTGTGTTATAATTTATAATTTCTGAAGGTTGTATCCACCGGTATTCTGAATGTTCCCAGTCTATTTTTATTTTACTTTTTTTTCTTATTTCAAATAAGAATACAAATATTTCCCAATCATATCTTTTCTGCTCATAAAAATCAGTAAACACGATGGGATCTAACTTTTTAATTAGACTGACATCTTCTTTTTTTAGCCCAACCTCTTCCTTTATTTCCTTGATTGCAGTCTCATATGGCTTTTCATTTTTTTCAACATAACCTGCGACACCACCCCATAAGCCTTTGTAAGTTTTTACTTTATTACTTCTTTTTAAAATAAGTAGATTCCCATCATTATTTAATAATAAAGAGGTAGCAACATTTGGCATATTAGAACCTTTTACAAATATAGTCTAAAACAGATTCAAAAATAGCTTTTCCATCACCTAAATTGCTATTAAGTTTAGTTATTGTCCAATCTGGATGTTGGTGTTTATAATATGATCTTTCAGGATGAGGCATCAAACCAAATACATTACCAATTCTATTGCATATTCCAGCTATATTTGAAATTGAACCATTTGGATTCCAAGGATATCCTTCATAATTTCCATCAGGATTAACATATCTAAAAACAATCTGGTCATTTTCTTCTAGGTTTTTAATGTACTTTTTTTGTTTGTCAAGAGGAAATAGTAATTTTCCTTCTGCATGAGCACTAGGAATTAGTCTAATTTCGTTTTTTAGAATTTTTGAGGTAAATATACACTTACCATTATTTTCATGTTTAAGAAGAGTAGGTCTACATTCAAATCTATTAGAATCATTTATATTTAGACATGCATCAGGTGAAGAACTTATAATGTTATCAATTCCTGGTAGCAAACCGAGTTCTATGAGCACCTGAAATCCATTGCATATACCAAGAATCGGATATTCTTGTTTTACAAATTCAACTAAATCTTTATTCAACTTACTTTTAATTCTTGCAGCAAATATTGCACCAGCTCTTATGTAATCTCCCGCAGAAAATCCACCAGGAATCATTAAGCAATGGAACTGAGAAATCTCACGTTTTTCATCTTTATTACAATCTATATTTAATAATTGCTTTAGGTGAACAAATTCAGGATTTGCTCCTAATCTTTTAAATGCATCAAGCGACTCTTGTTCACAATTTGTCCCTTCTATTCTTAAAACTGCTATTTTTACGTCCTCAATTTTCAATCTTTCACCTAAATTTAATATCGTTATAGCATCTCTATTATTTCTTTTTTAATAAATTTTATATACGAAATCTTTATTTACCTGTAATTACATATAATGAAATATAGTTATATATAATTAGGTGATGATATGGAAAAAGAAAGTAAAAATTATACGACAATATCAATTCCAACCCCTTTAGCAAAGAAAATTAAGGAAAGAATAAAAGGAACTGGTTTTACATCCCTTTCTTCTTATGTGACATATGTACTTAGAGAAATAATATCTAGTGACAAAGAAGAAAATGAAGAAGCATTCACAAAAGAAGATGAAGAAAAAGTCAAGGATAGATTACGGGCACTAGGATATTTAGAGTGAGGAATTAAATATGATAAAACCACATGGTGGAAAATTAGTTAATAGACACAATAAGAAAAAGAATATTGACATAGAAGGATATCCGAGATTTGAAATATCCACAAACACCTCAGAAGATATTCTCAATATCGCAAACGGAATATTTTCACCTCTTGAAGGGTTTCTATGTAAAAATGACCTTGACAGCATATTAAATGAAAAACGACTGGAAAACGATACACCCTGGACAATTCCAATTTTACTTGATTTTGATAAAAAAGAAATAAAAGAAATTAAGGAAGGAGATAGAGTATTACTCACAAATAAAGACACCGGCGTAACATCACTTCTAAATGTAGAAGAAATCCAATCATATGAAAAAAAATCGGTTGCACAGTCTGTATATAAAACAAACGATGTAAACCATCCTGGAGTTGCAAATATATATAATATGAAAGAAAAACTTCTAGGTGGAAAAATTACCTTATATGAAAATAAAGAAAGAGAATATGATAAATACAATCTTACACCAAAGGAAACAAGGATTTTATTTGGAGAAAAAGGTTGGCGAGAAATTGTTGCTTTTCAAACACGAAATCCACCACATATAGGTCATGAATATGTTCAAAAAACAGCTTTAACATTTGTAGATGGATTATTTATAAATCCAATTATTGGTAAGAAAAAAACAGGAGATTTTACAGATGATGTTATTTTAGCTTCATATGAAACACTAATGAAACATTATTATCTAAAAGAGCGAGCAGTAATGTCTATTCTCAGAACATCTATGAAATATGCAGGTCCAAGAGAAGCAATTCATCATGCTATTATGCGTAAAAACTTTGGTTGTACACATTTTATTGTTGGACGAGATCATGCTGGAGTTGGTAACTACTATGGTCCTTATGATGCACATGAAATATTTTCAGAATTTCCAGATATTGGAATAATTCCTCTATTCTTCAGATCATTTTCCAGATGTACCAAATGTGATAGCGTCGTTAATGATAAGATTTGTCCACATGATCAAAAGTATCATATTAATTTTAGTGGAAAAAAAATTAGAGAAATACTAAGAAATGGACAGATTCCTTCTGAAGATATGATGAGAAAAGAAGTAGCGGAAACAATTCTAAAATTTGATAAAACTTTTGTCGAATAAAACAGGTGTAAAAAAAATGTTAAGTGCACTTTCTGGAAAAGGCCTTTTAATACATCATTGGGACACAGATGGGATTTGTTCAGCAAAACTATTACTTGAACATCTTTCTGGAAAAGAAATTATCAACAAGACTCCAGAACTTGGTAATTATTTTCTAACTGAAAATGAGTTGGAAGAATATTCAAAATATGATTTTGTAATAATTACCGATATGTCTTTTCCTGAAAATAATATCCTTAAATTAGCTGAAAATGCAAAAGTAATGATATTTGATCATCATTTGGGAAAGGTAATTGAAAAAGTATATCATCACAATCCAGTAATAAAAGGAGAAAATCCTGATAAATACCCTTCCGCAAGCTGGATTGTTAATGATTTTCTTGGAAATAAAATAAATCTGTTTGCATTGTTAGGAATAGTTGGAGATCATGAACAAAAAATCAAAAACAACAAGGATTTTTATAATAAAATCATAGATTTCTGCAATGAAAATAACCTAAAATTTGAAGATTTGCTAAAAATGGTTTATCTAATGGATTCAAACTACAAATTAGGGGATAAAACAACAGTTGAAAAAGCTCCACACCTGCTTCTTTCAAATGGCTCTGCAAGTGACATATTAAACAATAAGATTTGGAATGAAAACCTTTCAAAATTAAATGAAGAGATAACAAAAATATTAGAAAAACCATCAGATGAAATAAGCGGAATAATACTTAAAAAAATCAACACACCATATAATATTATTTCAACAATTACAAGAAAAATCGCATGGGAAACTGGAAAAAACACAGTTGTAGTAAACTCAGGTTTTTTTAACAATAAAGATCAAATCTATATGAGAAGTATAAAAAATGCAGAACCAATGATACAACGTGGAAAATCACTAGGTTTTAAATGTGGAGGTAAAAAAGAAGTTCTTGGTGCAATAGTTCCAAAAAACAAAACAGATTCATTTGTCCAAGAAATAATTGAATTTTTAAGGTAATTTAGATAGGTGATAAAAAAATGAATAAACAAAAAGCAACAAATGTAGTATGGCATGCACATAAAGTATCAAAACAAGATAGAGAGACACTCTTAAATCAAAAAGGAGTAATAATTTGGACGACAGGACTATCCGGAAGTGGAAAATCAACTATAGCAAATGAGATTGCATACAAATTACATACAATAGGAAAACTTACATACGTTCTAGATGGAGACAACATCAGACATGGACTAAACAAAAACTTAGGTTTTTCACCTGAGGATAGAAACGAAAATATTAGAAGAATATCTGAAGTAGCAAAACTATTTTCAGATGCAGGAGCAATAGCAATTACAGCATTTATTTCTCCATACAAAAAATATAGAAACTTTTGTAGAGAGCTAGTTGAACCAGGTAAATTTATTGAAGTTTTTTGCAGGGCATCTCTTGATACTTGTGAAAAAAGAGATCCTAAAGGATTATACAAAAAGGCAAGAGAAGGAATTATTAAAGATTTCACAGGAATAAATGCACCTTATGAAGAACCAGAAAATCCAGAGGTAATCGTTGATACTGATAAAGAAACCATTGAAGAAAGTGTAGAAAAAGTTTTAAATGTATTGAAAAAATTAAAAATAATTGATTCCTAAAATGATTCCGATGAAATTAGATGAAAATGTGAACTATATAGTATCTGGTCAAGAACGCTCAGGTACATCAATGCTAATGCAAATATTACACGGGGGTAGCATACCAACTGCTTTTGATGACTTACGTCCAGCAGATGATCATAACATAAAAGGATACTATGAACTAGAAGGCGGGAAGATAATAAACAAACTTATTAACAATGAATTTCCAATAAGTAAGTATAAAGGATATTTCATAAAAATCACAGCATATGGTCTTAAATTTCTCCCACCCGGAGAGTATAAAATTATTTACTCTGAAAGAAATATTGAAGAAACACTTGATTCAATCGAAAAAATGATCAGAAAAAAAGATCTTAACAGAGAAGAAACAAAAAGCAACATAATTAAGCTGAACAATTTGATAAAAAATGAAATCAAAGTAAGAACTGATATTCATGTCTTATTTGTTAACTATAACAATATATTAGAGCGTCCAAAAGACAATATTAAAAAAATACTCAACTTTTTAAATTTACCAGAAGACAACCTACAAAAAATGATTGACACAGTTGACCTAAAAATATATCACAATACACGAACAAATGCATAAAAATAATATTTCTAATGGAAAATTCACAATTTCAAAATATAGTAATATTATCTTCATTATCATTGCATTTTTAATACTTGCAATTTTTTATTTCATTCCAACTCCCGATGGTTTAACCCATAGCGGTCAAGTCATGATTGGAATTTTAATAATGGCTGCAATACTATGGATTATTGAACCAATACCACTTGCAGTAACAGGCCTTCTAATTATGATAATCCAACCAATAATGCATGTTCTACCTCCCGATGAAGTTTTTTCGTCTTTCGGTAATCAAGCAATTTTTTTTCTAGTAGGAGCGTTTATTATAGCTGGAGCAATTGAAAAACATGGTCTTCATAAAAGAATAGCTTTAAGATTTCTTGGTAAGTTTGAAAAAAGCCCTAGAATATTTACATTTGGCATCATGTCATCGTGTGCATTTTTATCATTTGCTATGCCTGCACATGGAGTTGCCGCATTGTTTTTACCAATTGTTGTTTCTATCTTAATCGCTATGAAAATTACACCTAGACAAAGCAATTTTGGTAAAGTCAGTATGTTATGTGTTGCATATGGATGTTCTATTGGAAGTATAGGTACACTTATTGGTGGTGCTCGAAATCCTTTGACCATTGGATTACTTTCAGATCTTACCCCTCCAATAAATATAACATTTTTTGATTGGATGATTTATTCTATGCCAGTTGTATTTATCTCTTTACCATTAGTCTGGTTTATTCTGCAATTTTCATTTCCAATTGAAATAAAAGATATATCTGGAGCAAAAAAAGAAATAAAAAATCAAGTAAATAAAGCTGGAAAAATAAGTAAAAAAGAAACTATTGTTTTAATAATTTTAATAATTACAATTCTGCTTTGGATTTTCTTTTCCTCTTATCAATACCTCGGGCTTGCTGTTATTGCAATTCTCGGGAGCGTCTTTTTATTTATAACAAGAACAATTAACTGGAATGATGTTGAGAAACGTGTTCCATGGGGAATTATTTTACTGTATGGCGGAGCAATAACACTTGGAATAGGTATACAAAAAACAGGTGCAGGAACATGGATTGTAAATGCCCTATTTAATACAGTAGGAATAAATCCATATATAGTTGTACTTGTAATAATTGTTCTAACAATTTTACTGACAAACATTATGTCAAATATTGGTGCTGTTGCTATATTACTACCGATAGGTATTGCAGTTGCTGCCGAAATCCCTGGAATAAGTCCATTGCTGGCAGCATTGATTATTGCTCTATGTGGCGGTTTTGCCTTTATGTTAGTGATTGCGACACCTGGAAATGCAATAACCTATTCTTCAGGTTATTTTTCGACAAAAGATCTTTTTAAAGCTGGAAGTTTAGCAAACATTGCATGTATATTGGTGATTTTTGTTGTAGCAACTACTTATTGGATGGGTTTTTTAGGTATATGAAAGGTTTAAATTTTATGATTGTATGCTGAGTCAGGTAGAAATAGGCCTATGTTTAAAAATATATTAGTTCCAATTTCATCAGAATATTATTCAAAAGGACTATTAGAAAGGACTGCATTTCTTGCTGAGAAATTTAAAAGTAGAATTAATCTAATCTATATAATAGAAGAGAAAGTTCTAAATCAAACAGGTAAACTATCCAATGGTTATAGAACTTCTGATGAAATAGCAGAAACAAAAAAGGATATTATTAGAGAACAAAAACTTACGGCTGATAATATTATTTTTGATGACGCAAAATATTACTTTAAAAGAAAACATATTCCTTTTGAAGAGAAAATATCTGAAGGAGAATTCAGCAGTGTTATTAAAAGAGAAACTAATAAAAAAGATTATAATTTAATATTAATGGGTTTTGAAAAAGAATGCTTTTTAAATTATCGACTTTTAGATGAATTAGATATCCCTATATGGATTCAATCCAAAGGCGAAGGTAAATCTATACTTTCAGTTTGTTCTAATTTAGCTCCTAACCAAAAAGTCCCAGAGGTAAGTATTAAACTTTCTAAGCTGCTCGGTTGGGATTTAAATATGCTTTATGTTGTAGATATTGAGGATAGTGTACAAGTAGACAAAAATGGAAAAAGATCTGACAAAAAACCTGAAAGAGACCTACTTTTTAATGGTCAAAACTTTGTAGATGATATGAAGAATAAAGGAATTAACATCAAATTAGTTAGGGGTAGTTTAGAGAAAGTAACATTAAAAGCAGCAGAAGAGATAAATCCAAATCTAATAATTGTAGGTAGAGAACAAAAGAAAAAAGGTGTCTTAGGACTGCCCATTAAACATCTTAAAAGAAAACTTGCGGAAAAATGTAAATATTCATTATTATTTGTAAATTAAAACATTAATTTAAAGGCGAAATTAAATAAAAAATATCTTTGTCTTTTTTACTTATCTCTAAAAGCTCAGATGGTGTTATAAAAATTCTTTTTTCTTTGTTTTTTAAAAAATCAATAACCTCAGTTATTAAATCAAACTGTTTTTTTGATAAATTAGCATGATGAAATTGTAAGGTATATATTCTACTATCTTTTTTCTTATTATAATCCTTTATAAATTCGTTTAATGAACTCTGCTTTAGGTTATCTGACAAAGGAATTGTAAATAAGTCCTGTTTTGCTTTTCTCCAAGAAAACATCAATTTAAATTCATTTTTTAACAGAGGATTTATAACACTTTCATTCCAAACATTGCCTGGTGGTCCAAAACATATAGCTCTTATTTTCAAATACTTACTTTCGGCAAGCCTATATTTTCTTAAACTTAAGTTATGACTTTTCGAACTTCTATCAAATTCTACAGGCAATAATCTATTATTTTTCCAAAATTTTTTAAGTAAAAATGGTAGGTGGCCATGAGAATATCCATGACAAAAAATTTCGATTCTATCTTCATTAAGTAAGTTTAAGAATTGAATTAATTCTTGATTCTTCATATACTTCCCAATTAGTCCAATAGCTGCTTTTGCATCATTATTTAATACAATATCTATCCATTTTTTTAAACCATGGATATCTTTTCCAACGTCGTCATCTTTGAAAATCACATATTTTTTCAATAAAATTACCTCAAATTCTTATGTATAAAGATACTAATCATTTAATATTTTATGTTTCCATCGAATATTTTTTGGGTAAATATAAAATATACGAATAAAGCTTACACCTAGAAGGAGATTTGAATGAAAGCAGTAATTTTAGCCGCTGGCGAGGGAAAAAGATTACGACCTTTTACAGAAACTATTCCAAAGGTTATGCTACCTGTTGCTAATAAACCTGTTTTGGAGTATGTTATTGATGCTGTTAAAAATAATGGAATAAATGATATAATTATTGTTGTAGGATACAAAAAAGAAGTTATAATGGAGCATTTCAAAAATTACAAAGGTGTTAAGATCACATATGTTGTTCAGGACAAACAGCTAGGAACTGGCCATGCACTATTACATGCTAAGAGTCACATAAAAGAAACTTTTATTGTTTTATCTGGGGATAATATAATTGATAACAAAAGTATTTCAAAGTTAATAAATGAGGATTCAAAATATTCAATATTAATTAAAGAACATCCAAACCCATCAAAATATGGTGCTGTTTTTATCGAAAAAGAAAAGCTTAGAGAAATTGTAGAAAAACCTAAAGAAGAAGTGGGAAAGTTTATCTCAACGGGTATTTACAAATTACCAAAAACAATATTTGGAATAATTGGTGAATTAGCCTCTCAAGGAATTTATGATTTATCTTCAACAATACAATCAATAGTTGACAAAGGAGAAAAAATCAATACAATAATTGCAGACTTATGGAGGGATATTGTTTATCCGTGGGATCTAATTCATTTAAATGAAACAATGATTCAAAGAACACCTTCGTCATTAGGAGGAACTATTGAAAAAGGAGTTACAATTAAAAATGATGTATCTATTGGTAGAGATACTACAATTTATTCTGGGTGTTACATTGTAGGACCTGTAATAATTGGTGAAGGTTGTGAAATAGGACCAAATGTATGCATCTTTCCATCAACAACTATTGGTAATAACTCTGTTGTTCAGCCCTTTAGTCAAGTTGGAAATACCGTTATTATGAATGATGTTCACATTGGCTCAGGTTCTGTAATAAAAAATTCGGTTATCGGTAGAGGTTGTATTATTGAAAATAATTTTTCAAGTATAGATGGTTCATCAACAATTGAAATTGAAGGCGAATTTAAAAAATTAGAAAAAATTGGCGCAATGATTGGTGAGGATTGTAATATTGAAAGCAATGTAATTGTGAAACCCGGTAAAATAATAGGTAGAAGATGTAATATTACGTCGTTAAAAATAATTGGAGATAATATACCTAGTAATACAAAAGTGATGTAACGTGTGTGGAATAATTGGCTATAACGGATTTAGAGAAGCAAACAAAGTGCTAATTGATTGTTTAAAAAGACTCGAATATAGAGGATATGATTCTGCAGGAATAGGCATAATTGGTAAAAAATTGCAGATATTCAAGGAAGTTGGAGAGATATCAAAATTAGAAAAAGAAATCCCAGTTTTTGATGGAGATATTGGTATTGGCCATACTCGATGGGCAACACATGGTGCAGTTACAAAAGAAAATGCTCATCCTCAACTAAGTAGCAATAAAAAAATTGCCGTAATCCATAATGGAATAATTGATAATTTTAATTTTTTAAAAGAAGATTTAGAAAAAAAGGGAGTTAAATTTAGCTCTCAAACAGATTCTGAAGTTATTGCACAATTAATTAATGAAAACTACAAAGGAAATCTTAGAGATGCAGTTATTTCTACCATTAAACAACTAAAGGGTTCATATGCTATTGTTGTAGTTTGTAAAGAAGAGCCTGATATTCTTGTTGGTGCGAGAAAAGAAAGCCCACTTGTAATCGGAGTGGGAGATAATGAAAATTTTTTAGCTTCTGATATTTCAGCTTTACTAAAATATACTAACAGAGTTAAATATCTTGATGATGGTGAAATATGTGTTCTTTCAAAAACCTCAATTGAGGTTTTTAATGAAAACAAAAAAGAGATTACCAAAAAGGAGGATATTATAGATTGGGAATTAAAGGATGCCGAAAAATCAGGCTTTCCACATTTTATGCTAAAAGAAATTTTTGAACAACCAGATGCAATTAACCGTGTTCTTTTAGGAAGGGTGTCAGAAATTGATAGAACCATAAAATTGCATGAAAAAGTTGAAGAGTTACTGAATTATGATATTCAATCCATCCATATTATAGCATGTGGAACGTCTTATTACTCCGGACTTGTTGGTAAATATCTAATAGAACAATTAACCAATATTCCAGTATTTGTAGAGTTAGCATCTGAGTATAGATATTTTGGAACAAAAAATGAGAAATCCCTCATAATAGGTGTAACTCAATCTGGTGAAACCGCTGATACATTAGCTGCTTTAAGAGAAGCAAAAAACGCTGGCAGTAGAACTCTTGTTATTACAAATGTTATGGGAAGTACTGCGACAAGAATCTCTGATGCGTATATATTGACTCAGTCAGGTCCTGAGATTGGCGTTGCTGCAACTAAAACATTCACCTCACAGATTCTTATTTTATTGTTGATAGCATTTAAACTAGCGGCTTTAAAAAATAAACTAGGAGCTGATGAATTATCTAAATATATATTCCGCCTGAAAGAATTACCAAGAAAGGTAAGAGAAGTACTAGATCATAGTGATAAAATATTAGATATTGCACTTCAATTAAAAAATGTAAAATCAGTATTTTTCATTGGAAGAGGTATAAACTATCCTCTCTCATTAGAAGGTGCATTAAAACTAAAGGAGATATCCTACATACATGCGGAGGGTTTTGCAGCAGGGGAACTTAAACATGGTCCTTTTGCTTTACTAACTCAAATTACCCCGGTTATTACAATAGTTACAAGGGATAATACTTATGATAAAATGATAGCAAACATTGGTGAAGTAAAAGCAAGGGGTCCTGAGGTAATTGCTATCGCAGATGAAAATGATACTGAAATTGAGAAACATGCTGATTTTGTTATAAGATTTCCTGGAAGTTCAAGTCCACTTTCATGCATTCCAATAATTGTGATACTCCAACTTTTAGCATATCATGTTGCAAATCTAAGGGGATGCTCTATTGATAAACCACGTAATCTTGCGAAATCTGTTACTGTAGAATAGAGGTATTTAGAAAATGAAATGTGTAATTCTGGCGGCTGGTGAAGGAAAACGGATGCACCCGTTAACATATACACGACCTAAAGTAATGCTACCTATCGGCAACAAACCAATACTAGAATGGAATATGTTAAATGCAATAAAAGCAGGTTTAAAACAATTCATCTTTGTTGTAGGCTACAAAAGTGAAATGGTTAGAAACTACTTCCAAAATGGAAAGAAATGGAATATAAAGATTGAATATGTAAACCAAGGAAATGCTCTAGGAACAGCACATGCCATTGGGATGGTTGAAAGATTTGCAGATAATTTCATTGTATTATCTGGTGATACAATTTTTGAAAAACAAGATATAAAAAAGATTGTAGAGAAAAAAAACAGCATGGGGATAATTAAAGTAGAAAACCCAAGAGAATATGGGGTTGTGAAATTAAAAAAAGAAAAAGTAATAAAAATCTATGAAAAAATGGAAACACCTATTTCAAATATTATCAATGCTGGTATATATCATTTTGATAAAAAAATCTTTGATTTTATTAATAAGACCAAAAAATCTTCACGTGGTGAATACGAAATTACTGATTCAATCAATATGATGATAAAAGAGATAGAAATTGATGGTGTTTTATTAAATGAATGGAGAGATGTTGTTTATCCTTGGCATCTACTTGATGCAAATGAAGAAATATTAAAAAAAATCCCTAAAAAAATTGAAGGAATCGTTGGAAAAAACACTAACCTAAATGAAAAAGTCATTGTAGGTAAAAACAGTACAATACTGAGTGGAAGTTATATAGAAGGACCAGTTATTATTGGAGAAAATTGTAAAATCGGGCCTAACTGTTACATTAGGCCATACACATCTATTGGTAATGAATGCCATATAGGAAATGCTTGTGAAGTAAAAAATTCAATAATCATGGATAATAGTAATATCCCTCATCAGAACTATGTTGGAGATTCAGTTATAGCAAAAAATTGTAATTTTGGAGCTGGCTCAAAAGTAGCTAATTTACGACTAGATAAGAAAAATATTAAGGTTAATCTCAATGGAACTAAAATTAATACAATGAGAAGAAAACTTGGAACCATTGTTGGTGATAATGTTCAAATTGGTATCAATTCTATGCTAAATACAGGTAGTATAATCGGAAATGATTGTTACATAGGACCAGGTTCTATTGTTAATGGCGAAATAGTTACAAAAAGTAAAATATTGTAGTTCTTATTTAATCAATACTTTATATACATCTTTTTAATTAACTGGCCAATTATGATTGCTAGGAAATCTTTCTTGATTGTCGTATCTAATTATTTAATCCAAATTATTGGTATGGTTGGACTAGTTGTAATAGCTAAGTTTTGGGGTAGGTTTGCACCGGAAGCATTAGGAATCATTGCATTTGCAATGTCTTTTATAGCAATTTTTAGCATAATTTCTAAACTTGGCTATCCCCAAGCACATGTTAAAAGAATCTCAGAAGGTAAAGATTTAGGATCTTGTATAGGAACTTTTATTACAATAAAAATAGTCCTCACAGCTTTGATGGTTTCAGCAATATTTTTATTTTTGTTTATATGGAAGAATATACTAAACGAAGATTTTTATGATGCTACTACTGAATCCGTTATCTTAGTTTTTGTTGCTTATTATATATTTGTTTCTCTCCAGGGTATTACAACTCATACTTATGTGGCTACAGGGGAAATAGTAAAAAAACAAATTCCAATTATTTTGGGTAGAATATTAAAAGTTTCTCTTATTTTTCTAGTGGCACTTGCAGGAGTTACTGCTTTAGGTATCGCTCCACCAGTAAATTGGCCTTCTTTTTTATATCCTCTTCAAAAATTTATTTCAGATCACCCAACTGGCTCTTTAGCAATGACATACGTTCTTGATATGTTGATAGTATTTTTTTCAGGACTTTGGTTATTAAGAAAGTATCCTATAAAAAAACCTAGTTGGAATTTATTTAAAAGCTATTCATCTTTTGCTTTTCCCTTAGCGATATCATCTGTAATAGGTATCCTCTCACTTAATATAGATAAAATAATGATAGGTTATTTTTGGACTTCAACAGAAGTAGGATATTATTTTGTTGTGCAGAGAGTTTTTGAATTTATCATCCCATTTTCAACTTCAGTAGCTGTTGTGTTATTACCAACTATTTCGTCATATCATAGTTTAAAAAATCTTGACAAGATAAAAACCACGACACATTTAGCAGAAAGATATATTTCTATGATTATGTTCCCACCAATCATTTTTATAATTATTTTTTCAGTTCCAATTATTAATATAGTACTAACTGAAGTTTTTTTGCCAGCTGCACCAGTTTTAATTGTATTATCATTTTATACACTAATCCTTTGTTTTAATCATGCATATAGTGCTATAATAATTGGATTAAATAAACCGAATGTAGTTGCAAAAATAGGTATTTCAATATGTATAACAAATATCTTACTAAACTTTCTATTTATACCTAGAACTGGACTTCTTTCGTCTTTTGGAATTAATGGGCCAACAGGTGCAGCTGTTGCCACAGTCATATCTATACTAGTTGGTTTTTTTGGTTATCGAGTAGCTGCAAAAAAAATTGTCCATATGAAAATCTTTCAAATTCATACTCCAAAACATATTATTGCAGGATTAATAATGGCATTAGGGTTATATTTTATATCAATTTATTTAACTACCATCCGATGGTATACTTTGTTGTTAATTGCCTTTCTTGGTTTAGGAATATATCTGTTATCTCTATACCTTATGAAAGAATTTTATAAACAAGATTTAATGTTTTTCTTAGATTTGCTAAACCCAAAAAAAATGATGAAATATATATCCTCTGAACTAAAAAACAAAAAACCTGAAAATTTTAATGATTCAGATAATCTTCAGAAGTTTTAAAATAAATTCCGGAATTTCAACATAATATTTTTTTTGTTAGGCAACTACTAATAACATCAATACTATTAGGAAGTGTAAAACTCATATTAAGTAGTAGGATACAACAACAAAACACGTATATCTTTTTTAAAAACACGTAAACTTTTCATTTTTCAAACTTCAACCTTTAAACAACAAGGATGTTCAACTAAATCTTTAACCCAACAACCAAAATTCAACTCAATAAAACGTAATTCATCATCATTAACAAAAGGGTTATCAACAACAATATCGCCCTGATTAACAACACCAACATTACTACTACGAAGGAGATTATGCTTTTCACAAAAACTTCTAAGTTCTGTTCCATAATACGGTTGAAAAATATAACAATTAACCTGAGCCTCAGGACAACCATAACTTACTAAAATACTATTAAGCTCCTGATTCAACCTGATAGTATCCCAAATTAAATCCTTAGTTTCAAAAGGCAAACCAATAATACTATTCAAACCCACTCGAATATCATAACAACCAAGAATATCCACAGCTCTTTTAGCATCATCATTACTAAAAAACTTGTTAACCATAACACGTCTATATTCTTCATTACCACATTCAATACCCAAAGCTATTTTGAAACAATTAATTTCCTTCAAAATTTTTATTTTTTCCTCAGTAATATCACGGATATGACTCTGACACCAAAATGGCAAATTAAAACGTTGATAAGCATCAGCGAACTTCCTAAGATTCTTAAGGTTCATAGCAAGAAAACTCTCACTTGTAATATGAATAAACTCAGGATCATGCAACTCAATTTGAAATACAAGCTCGTCAATAACACGGTCAATATTAACAGGGCTATAACCAAAACGTTCACGAACACGTTTAGCACAACAAAAACCACAACTATAAGGACAAAAACGACTGGTATGCAAAGGAATAGTCTTAAACAGTTTTCCACTCCAAGGACGATAAAAACGCTCCTCCTCAAAAACCGTGTAATCCTCATATTTAATATTATTACCCTTACCCAATATCAAATCTTCAGCACTACCTTCCCAAACAAAATCAAAAAAAGGGTTATCATAAAAACGAACAGGATCACAAACCACACTAACACCACCAACAACAGTAAAAATATGTTCATCAAGACAATGCATTAAATCCAAACCAAGATCAACCGTATTATCCACAAGACTAACCATAACTACATCAGGACAAAAACCATCCACCTTTTCTTGGAAATCCTTATACATATCACTGGTTTTTACACCCGGAACATCAACATGAGGAAACTGGCCAAGCTCCACACGAAGATCATCATCAGACTTTCCACTTGGTTTATAAAGGGTAGTATCAAAAAGATCAACCTCACAACCACGTTCCTTTAAGCAACTGCTTAGAACAGCGATGCTATGAGGCAACGCAAAACTCATACTCAAATTAGGATACAACAATAAAACACGCATATCTTTTTTAAAATCAGGTAAACTTTTCATTTTTCAAACATCCCAATGAACAAACCATTAACCTTTGGATATGGACTGTTAAAATTCCTATCGATAAAAGAATTTTATTAATTTATCAATCCCCTCCTTTTTGAAAGCCACCTGTAATCTGTATTTATTTACTCTTTAAAATTTTTACTATAACTGTTATTTTTTTACACAATAAATAATTTATTCTTGAAATAAGTTAATTCTACGGAGGAATGATGAATACCTCATTTTTCAAAAATCCCAATGAATAAACCATGAGCCTTCGGGAAAGGACTGTTAAACCTAATACCGTCAATTTTGTTTTTCTCCATCTGTACCCAACGGTTACTATGGCTGATTCTTTTCATAAAAAAACAACTGCTGAAATCAAATAAGTTATCATAAATAAACTCATCCAGACTTTCCCTGAAACCCAATGGCATAGTGACAACCAATTTCCCACCATCATCGCCTAATAAGCGTTTAAGATTATTAACAGAGCGGATTACTTTGTTAGTATTACTAAATTTTTTGTCTTTCCATTCATCAAAACCTACATGTTCTAACGTGCTAATACTAAAAATCAATTTATAATGCCTGCAAGAATTAAATGACACTACATCTTCATTGATCACACCTATACTCTTATCATATTTATCTAAAACCTGATGATATACAGGCATATACATGCCGATAACATTGCCTACTTCCAGAACATCATTATAATCATATTTTTTCAATAAATCAAGGCAAATCGGAATCTCTACACATCTCTCATTAAAACAACTACCATGAGAATGATAAAAATAATTATATCTTTTACCATCTAATATAAAATAACGATTAACATTCAACTTTTTAAATAAATGACAAAACAAAAAATATTGTATAGCATTTACTAATGGGTTTGTTCTTAAAGTCAGTTTTGCTCTTAAAGTCGGTTTTTTGCCCCTAAAGTCTTATTTTATAAGATATAACAACCCACTTAGTATTGGGAATCGCTCTAAAAACCATAAGAACAACGAATTATACGAACAAGATGCTCTGCTTCTTGGTATAGACGCCGTAAAAGCTCCCCAGTCACTCTCATCACTCTGGGTGTTCCTAGCTTTCGCTTTAATAATATAATCATCTTTTTCTAACCTAATAAAATAAAAAAGAAGAGATTAATACTATGAATGCAGCACTATTTTAGGTTTTTTTTCTCTCATATAAATATTCAACAAACCTATTGTTAACATCAAACCCACCGTACCACAAACTTTTTACCTTAATCAACAATCTAAAAGATTCTGGGATAGGAAATTCATATGCAGGAACTTCATCTGAATGACTTTTATAATTTGCATTATCATGATAGAGGTACTTTTTACAAATCCTATCTATTTGAATCATATACTCTTCAATAGTTACATACGGCATCTCTGAAAAACTTCTTGTATTTACTACAATATCAGCGCTCAAATCAGGCATCTCTTTTAACATATAATTTGGCATTAAGATAATGTCATAATTATTAATATCATCTGAGGTTATACTTTTCTCTCCATTGTAAATTAAAACTTTTTTATCAGGAAATACTTTCTTAACAAAATACTCTGCTAAAATAAGAGTTTCAGGAATATCAAATTCTAAATAAGTACCTTTGAATCCCATTTTAAAAAGATAATATATAATACCTCCAAAGCCTCCTCCAATTTCAACAACTACTGCTTTTTCCCCAACATCTTTTATTAAATTATATACCTGTTGGGAGTGGTAATGTAATTTAAACTGAGCAATAGAAACAATACTATTATTAATTTGGTATCCAATAGGATTGCCAACCCTTGGTAGATTTACTACATTTGGTGATTGATTAGTGACCACTCGCCAAAAATCATAATTCCTTAAAGTAGCAGATATAAATCCAAGATCCTTTCCCTTTATTTTTATTACACCTCCCTCCCAAAGACCTTGTATGCCAGATGTCCTAAAAAAATTCGCTAAAACAAAACTTGCAGAACTAATATCACCTTTTTTTATTGGTTCATAAAAATCTTTTTTTTTATCATTAACTATATTATACCAGAATTCTCCTATCTGATACGGAACATCAACAGTTTTAATTTTTTTAGACATATGACTATAAGAATCGCATATTATTTTTGCTAACTTTAAATCTTCTTCATCAGGTTTAATGAAATTATTTGAATTAGTATTAACCATATTTTTAGGAGATACTCTTGGATCTAGTCTAATTAAGATATGTATAGCAATTCGCTTAATTTTATCTTTTATTATATTTTTCAGCTTATTTATCATCATGATACCTACTTATTAAAATCAGTGATATATAATGAATAAAGAGTACAAAAATTTTTTTAAATAATTTATTAAAAAAGGAGAAAAGTTAGTTAGACAACAAATTATAATTATGACTCTTCAGGGTATAGCTCTAACATTTGGAAACTTATTCAGCAGTTTTTCTGAATTTTTAAAGTCAAGAACAAATACCGGTTTAAACGATAGGATAGTAATAGAAGCCCTTCCGAAAATTCCAGGAATATACAGAAGAAATCTAATAATTCCTGATATTGCTGAGAAATTAAATAAATATGTTTACAATAGGATATTAACTGAGGATTCTCCTTATTTCTCATCTCCTTACATTCTTTAATTACGTTTGAATCTATAATCTTTTGTATCACCCTCAAGTCCATGAAAACGCTTAAAAAGAAACTCATCAAGTTCATATTCCTCTACTGACGTAAGACCTTTATGATTTCTAAAAAGCGAAAAATTATATTAGATAATATCTATTGCATTGCAAATTTTTCATTAGGTTTATGAATAAAATGATAAAAACAGGAATAATAGGATTTGGAAAAGTTGGAAGATTAAGGAAAGAAATAATAGAAAAAAATCAGAACTTATCTTTAGATGCAATATGTGACCCTAATCTATCTAAAAATAAAATGGATATTGGTTGCAAGTTTTTTCAAAATTATGAAGATTTATTAAAATTGGATATTGATGCTGTTTTTGTATGCACTCCAAATAAGTTTACTCCAGATATTGTTATTTCAGCGTTGAATAGTAATAAACATGTTTTTTGTGAGAAACCTTTAGGTAGAAACCTTGAGGACGTAAACAAAATTATAGAAGCTGAAAAAAACAACAAGAATCTAAAACTAAAGTTCGGCTTTAATCATCGTTATCACGATAATGTTTTGGAGGCCAAGTCCATTGTTGATAGTGGTAGATATGGTAAGATTTTATGGATGCGAGGTGTTTACGGTAAATCAGGCGGTGTAAAATTTAAAGATTTATGGCGTAGTAAAAGAGAAATCGCTGGTGGTGGAATTCTTCTCGATCAGGGAATTCATATGATTGATCTTTTTAGGATGTTCTGTGGCGATTTCCAGGAAGTAAAAAGTTTTATTTCTAACTCTTATTGGAATCTTGATGTCGAAAATGATGCATTTGCTATTCTTAAAAATAAAAAGGGACAATTAGCTTCCATCCATTCATCTTCAACTCAATGGAAACATACTTTCTCCCTTGAAATTTCTTTAGAGGGGGGATATATAACTCTTAATGGAATTCTTTCTTCAACTCGTAGCTATGGTCAGGGAGAAAGACTTGTAACTGCTAGAAGACAATTTGAAGATGAAGCATATTCAGTTGGTAATCCTCAGGAAAATGTTATATATTTCAATGAAGATAAATCTTGGGAGAAAGAAATTGAAGATTTTGTTGATTGCATTCTAAATAACAAAAAAGTAGTAATTGGCTCTTCTTATGATGCTAAGAAGGCTATGGAACTTGTACATAGAATCTATAATGCAGATCCTAGTTGGATTGATAAAATAAAGATTTTTAAAAAGGAGAAAAAGAAATGAGACAAGTTGTAATGTTTGATGATGTAAGAGAATTAGAACTCTGGCCATCTAAATTATTTGATAAATATCTGGATTTAACAAAAAAAGAGATTAAACATTTTTTTACAAAGGATAAACTTGTTGACATTTCATGTCCCGCATGTGATAGTATTGATAAAAAACAAGCTTTCCAAAAATTTGGTTTACAATATATGGAATGTAAAAATTGTAAGACTCTTTTTTTATCCCCAAGACCAAATAACGATTTAATTCATAAATTTTATAAAGAATCAGAAGCAGCTGATTTTTGGTATTCAGAACTTTATAAAACTACGATTAAGAAGAGGACCATTCATCAATCTATTCCAAGAGCAATGTGGATTGCAAATATAACCGAAGAATTTTTTCAGAAACCAGAAATATTTGTTTCAATAAATACAATCAGTCAAAGTTTATTAGAAGAAATTTCTCGTCTAAATCTTTTTAAAAGAAAATATTTGTTCGATCCTTATATTAAGAATATAAATACTATGTTTGAAAAAGAAGGTTTTAAGATTTTAAGTAAAAGCAGTGAAATAAACGCAAATGCTGCTAGTGCATTTGGTGTTTTAGATAGAGTTTTTAGTCCAAAAGATTTCTTAAAAAATGCTAGATCTTTATTGAAAGATAATGGTATTTTATTTATTACAACCTCGACAATTAGTGGTTTCGATCTTCAAGTTCTTTGGGATAAGACTAAAAGTATTTTTCCACCAGATCATATAAATGTAATTTCTATAGAAGGATTTTCTTATTTATTTGAAAAAAGCGGCTTTGAAATAATAGAGCTTAGCACGCCAGGACAATTAGATGTAGAGCTTGTAAAAAATGCGATAAAAAATAATAATATTAATATTTCTCGTTTTATTTCTTATTTGTTGAATAACCGAGATGAAAATGCTCATAAATCATTTCAGGAATTTTTACAGCGTTTTAAACTTAGTTCACATGTAAGAATAGCTGCTAGGAAAAAAGAATAAGATTTAATCATTTTAGGTGATAATGATGCAGGATAAAATTTTGATATCTACCTCTTCTTTTGGCAAATGCGGTGATAAACCATTAAAACTTTTACATGAATATAATTTTGAAATAATTTTGAATCCATATGCTAGAAAACTTAAACCAAATGAGATAATTGAACTTGGTAGAAAATGTATTGGTATTATTGCAGGAGTTGAATCTTTAAACGCAGATGTTTTGGATTCTTTACCTAGGTTACGATGTATTAGTAGATGTGGTTCAGGTCTTGATAATATTGATCTTAAAAAAGCAGAGAAACTCGGAATTACTATTAGAAATACTCCTTATGGCCCTACACGTGCTGTTGCTGAATTAACTATTGGTATGATATTTGATGTATTAAGACAGATATCTTTTAGGGATAGAGGAATTAGGAATGGTGAGTGGAACAAGGAAATGGGTTTTCTTCTGAAAGATAAAAAAGTAGGGATATTAGGTCTTGGTCGCATTGGAAAAACTGTTACTGAATTGCTTTTAAGACTTAGCACTCAAGTATATGGATATGATATTAATCCTGATTTTGAATGGGTTAAAAAATATAATATAAAGTTACTTTCTTTTGATGATTTAATAAAAATAAGCGATATTTTATGTGTTCATGTTTCTTTTTCCTCTGACAATAAACATCTTATAGGCGAAACTGAATTTAAAAAAATGAAGAAAGATTCTTTTTTAATAAATTTATCAAGAGGTGGAGCTGTGGATGAGGGTGCTCTCTACAAAATGTTGAAAAATAAACAATTGGCTGGAGCAGCCATTGATGTTTATGAAAAAGAACCTTATAATGGGCCTTTAAAAGAATTAGATAATGTTGTTTTAACTCCTCATATCGGTTCTTATGCTAAAGAAGCAAGACGGGATATGGAAATTGAAGCTGTAAAAAATCTTTTGGATGTTTTAAAATAATGTTTTAGGGAAAACAATATTTATATCATCTTTTATAACTTGAAATCTATTTAGATGTAGGTTGATTGTATTATGCAAAATTTAAGTAAAATATATACTGGATGTAATTCCTGTAAGGATTATTTAGATAAATATTTAAAATATTTAACAAAGGTTTTTGAAGATATAGATTGTAGTGCTATTGAAAAAATAATTGATATATTTCAGAACGCACGTGTTAATGATAAAACAATTTTTTTGATTGGGAATGGTGGTAGTGCTGCAACTTGTTCTCATTTTTCTGAGGATTTATCATTTGGTGCTTTTGTTAATGGAAAAAAGCCTTTTAAGACAATTTGTTTGACAGATAATACTTCGTATATTACTGCTTTGGGAAACGATATTGGTTATGAAAATATTTTTTCTGGGCAATTAAGATGTTTATTGAAAGAAGGAGACGTTGTAGTCGGTATCTCTGGTAGTGGTAATTCTCCTAATATTATTAAAGCAATGGAATATGCTAATCAACATGGCGCTATAACCGTAGGTTTGTTAGGTTTTGACGGCGGGAAAATGAAAGATATTTGTAAATATAATATAATAGTAAAAACAGAAAAAGGTATGTATGGTCCTGTGGAAGATATGCATATGATTTTAGCACATATGATTAGCACCTATTTATTATTAAAACAGAATGAAGAGGAGGATTAATCGTATAAATATTTTTGAATATTAATTAGAGAGACGTGTTAATATGTATATTAATTTAAATGGGAAAAAAGCTATTGTAACTGGAGGAACAAGAGGCATTGGTAAATGCATAGTTTCAATGATGATAGATTCAGGTTGTGAAGTTATATACACGGGCACTACTGAAAAACCTAAATCTACTGTTAAGAATGCTATTTATAAACAGCTAGATTTATCTGATGAAAAAAGCATAAATCAATTTATCAATGATGTAATTAAAAAATCCGCTAAAATTAATGTTCTTGTAAATAATGCAGGAATAAATATTATTGAACCTATCGATGAAATAACTGATGATAATTGGCAGAAAATATTATCTGTTAATTTAACCGGGCCAATGCGTTTAATGAGAGCAGTATCAAAAATAATGATGAAAAATCAAAGAGGAGGAAAAATACTCAATATAAGCTCGATTTTTGGATATGTTTCAAAAACTAAACGTAATTCTTATTCTGCTAGCAAATTTGGATTAATAGGTTTAACCAAATCGGTTTCTCTTGATTTAGCTCCATATAATATTTTGGTTAATGCGTTATGCCCTGGATTTACATCAACAGAATTAACAAGATCAATTCTTTCAGAGCAGGATATTAATAGTTTAACAAGCCAGATTCCATTAGGAAGAATTGCAGAAGCAGAAGAGATAGCTAATGTAGCTCTTTTTCTTTGTTCAGATTTAAACACATATATAACTGGTCAAACAATAATTGTTGATGGAGGATTTACATCACAATGAAAATACAATCAAAAATTAAGGATTATCAGGTTGAATTGATTGATGATGTTCTGAGCAAACGAGATGCAGTTTTTTCAAATTTAAAATATGATAATTTATTTTATTTTGTAGATGGAAATGTTTCAAGAATTTATAAGGATAAACTATCAAGTTTCATTGATAAAGATTTTCATTATGTTATTAAAGCACTAGAAACTAATAAAAAATTTGATAAATTATCAGATTTTTATAAGATTTTAATCGACGAAGGATTTACTCGTAATGATGTACTCGTAACAATAGGTGGAGGAATATTACAAGATATTAGTGGTTTTATTGCTTCCACTCTTTATAGGGGTGTTAAATGGGTTTTTTTACCTACAACTCTTTTATCACAGGCAGATAGCTGTATTGGTTCAAAAACATCTATTAATTTTAAAGATAGTAAAAACCTTATAGGATCTTTTTATCCACCTAATAAAATTTTTATTGATGTTAGTTTTTGTGATACATTAACACCTGAATATTTTAATAGTGGCCTAGGAGAAATTATAAAATTTCACTTTCTTTCAGATGCGAAGAAGTACGACCTGCTCAAAGAGTATCTTTCATCTCAGGATTTAAGAAAAGATGATTTATTTAAAGAAATAATTTGGTCAACATTGAAAATTAAAAAATCATATTTTGAGCAAGATGAATTTGATACAGGTAAAAGGAATTTACTAAATTATGGGCATTGTTTTGGTCATGCATTAGAATCAGCTAGTAATTTTGAGATATGTCATGGTGAAGCAGTTATAGTTGGTATGGGTTTTGCAAATCTTTTATCTCTGAAAAGAGGGGTATTAAAAAAAGGAAAATATTTAGAATTTGAAGAAATCCTCAAAAGATATTATCCGAAATTTGATATTTCAAAAATAAAGGTTGATGATATTCTATATTATCTAAAACATGATAAAAAAAGAGTTGGAAAAAATTTAACAATGATTCTTGCAGGAGATATTGGTAAGCATTACAAAAATAATGATATAAAAAAAGAGGAAATAGTTGATACCTTTGGCGAATTTGTGCAATACTACAAAAAAATTGTATAGGAATAAATATGAAAGAAAAATATGAATTAACAGCACTTGTTCCTATGAAAGAACACAGTAAAAGAATACCTTCAAAAAATATAAGACTTCTTGGGAAAAAACCCTTATTTTTTTATATATTAGAAAGCCTTGAATCCGCTAAATATGTTGAAGAAATAATTATTAATACTGACAGCTATAAAATCATATCATTAGTAAAAAAAAATTTTCCTGAATTAATATTGATAGATAGACCTAAATATTTGTTAGGGGACAAAGTCCCTATGACACCAATTATTGAACATGATTTAAAATATGTGAAAACAAAACATTTTCTTCAAACTCATTCTACAAATCCATTTTTGAGCAGTAAAACAATAGATAATGCAATCAATATTTACTTTAATAGTTTGAAAAAAGGTTTTGATTCTGCTATGGGAGTAAATATATATCAAACTAGATTTTATGATGATAAAAAACGGCCTATTAACCATAATCCAGATGTTATGATTCCCTCTCAAGATATGCCTTATCTATATGAGGATAATTCAAATTTTTATATAAACTCAGTTGAAAACTTCTATAGAAATAAAGATAGAGTTGGTAAAAACCCTGTTTTTATTGAAGTTCCTAAGTTGGAAAGCATAGACATTGA
Organism: Thermoplasmatales archaeon; assembly: GCA_030672305.1. Taxonomy (GTDB): domain Archaea; phylum Thermoplasmatota; class E2; order DHVEG-1; family DHVEG-1; genus SG8-52-3. The sequence continues at coordinate 30,072 of DAOVGR010000040.1, forward strand.
TGAGGAAGAAGATTTTATTATTGCCAAGGCATTGTATGCCTGTCTTAAAAATAAAAAATTGAAGGATGATTTTTATGAAAAATGATGAAGTATCCTTTGGTAGCTGGCTCACAAAACCGTATAATGCAATTGTTGAAACAATTGCTAAAACAGGCTATTTTGAATGGCTTACAATTGATATCGAGCATTCTACTATATCAATTAATCAAGTAGAAGATATGATGAGAGTCATTCAACTCTCAGGCCTTGAAGCATATGTAAGACTTTCAAAAAACGATCCAGTTCTCATAAAAAGAGTACTTGATGCAGGCGCTGATGGGATTATTGTTCCAATGGTTAACTCTGTCTCTGATGTAGAGAGAGCTGTAAACGCATGTTTCTATCCTCCAAAAGGTATAAGAGGGGCAGGTCTGGCACGGGTTCATAACTATGAACCCGAAGGATTTAAGAATTATATAAAAACTAAAGAAAAGAAAACAAAGATTATGGTACAGATAGAGCATATTGATGCTGTTGATAACATCGATGATATTTTTTCAACTAATGATATTTATGGTTATTTTATTGGGCCATATGATTTATCAGCTTCAATGGGTGAACCTGGTGAATACAAATCAGAAGACGTGATTAAAGAATTGGAAACAATTAAAAAATCAGCGATAAAACAAGGAGTTAAACCCGGTTATCATGTAATAGAACCAGCTCCAGATGAAGTTGAAAATAAAAAAAATGAAGGATACCAACTAATAGCGATATCAACAGATATGTTATTCCTTTTAGAAGGAATGAAATCTTGTTTAAAAAGAAATAATCTTCCTTAAAATTAAAAAGATATGATTGTTTTTTTAAAAGAGTTATAAATAGATAGAATTATTGTTTTTATCCTATTAATTCTCTGATTTTATTCGCATAAAGTTCAGTCATACTTATCGAAGGAGATAAAATAGAAAAAACATCTTTATAGAAAGATTTTAAATAATTATCATCGATTTTATATCCATTATCTAGTATCTTTTGAATTTGTTTTTTAAGCTCCTCTTTAGATGATGCATTATATTTTAAACTATCATATATGGTTATACTATCAAGCTTTTCTTTCCATCGATCATAAAGAATTGCTGGTCTTTTTTGAATCAATGGATTAATTAATGTTGTAGAAGATGTAGCTAAACGAATATCAGATAAAGCTAGGAGAATATTTGTGTCGACATCATTTCCAAATTGTTTGATATTTCCTTGTTTTTCCTTATTAATAAAATCCTGAATGGGTATTTTATATGGATTTCTAGGATGATGTTTAACCCAAATCTGTAAATTATCAAATTCGTTTACCATTGATAAAATATCTTTATGGAGTTCAAATTTGTATTGATTATTCTTTTCAATATTTTCTCTGTCAATTTTTAAGATGTCCATTAGATATAGCAAAACCGTTTTATGTTTTGGTTTTTCAATTTGGTCTTTATATACTTTTAAAGAACAAGATTCAAGGTAATTAATCCAGTCTAAATCATAACGCGGATCACCAATATAAAACGTATCTTTTTTACCTGCAACCTTTTTGTACACATCCAAATTTTTTTTATTTGAAATCGCTAGATAATCCGGCTTAAATATATTTTTATAAGTTATCCGATCCTTATTTGAAAATTCCCAGAAAATAGGATACGGACCATGGAGCATCATAAAGATGGGAATATTTTTATCCCTACATATTTTTGTAAATCTGAATAATAAGTTATTCATTGATCCTTTTTTTCTTTGTTTCACTAATAAAATAAATCTTTGTATAGGATTAATATCTATATGTGATTCATCGTAACCTCTTACATCAATTATTGCAAAATCAATTTTATTTTCTTCAACGTATTCTTCCATTTTCTTTTTTGTCAATAAAAAAATCGAACTTATTACAAGATATCTTTCAATCAAATAATTAAAAAATCTTAAAAATGTATTGCCCGGTGATTTCACTAGATCTAGAAAAATTAATTTTGCATTTTTTGATGTAGTTGTTGTTCTTTTACTTGGAACCATATTTTCAAGAACATAATTATGAATTTTAACAATAGCATTATTTAAAAAATTAAAATAAAAAAGATCAGTAATTGAATCTAATTCAACATCCTGTTTTTGGCATATATATTTATGTAATTTATTCTGAAGTAAAAGATATTTATGATAAAAAGCTAAATTTTTAACTCTTATTTCTTTATCCTTTTTAAAATGAACTATCAAAGGTAAAAAATGATCAAAATCATTATTATGGTGTGTGATAAATACAATATTATTTTTTAACATTTTATCCCTTAAATAGCACTTTTTTATTTACATATTGTTTAGTATAAATATTTACCTGTAACCAGTAAAATTTTGTGTTAATTGTATCTAATGCTTTTGATCATTTATGCTTGTCATTAATTTCTGTTATATTCTCATTATTTTCCATTTTTCCACAAAAGTATCTCAACTAAACAATAACTTATTTATTTCCATTTTTGATAGAGGCTTAACATCTCTAGATGCATATCTTTTCAATTTACTGATACTTGCATTTTTGTAGTCAGAAGTTTTAATATTTATACCAAATTCTGCTTGTGGTGGGATAATCAACATCTCTTTTGTTTCAAATGCTTTTTCCGCTTCTTTTTCTGTCATAAGTCCCTCGAAGATTTTTTCACCGGGTCTAGGTCCAATAACTTCTTTTTTTATTTCAGAAAATCTGCATTGATACTTCTCAGCATATTTTTTAATTACAACATCTGCGAGATCACCTAATTTTACTACTGGCATTTTTAAAATAAATATTTCACCACCTTTAGCAATTAAGGTGGCTTTAAAAACAAGTTCAATAGTGTTATCGAGAGACATCATAAACCTTGTCATTTTTGGATCTGTAATAGTAATCATTTTTTTCTGCTTAATTTGTTCTTCAAATAACGGTATGACTGAACCTCTGGAAAATAAGACATTTCCAAATCTTACACAAGAAAAAATTGTTTTTCTTGGACCTTTATAAAAATTGGCATCTGTTATTAGTTTCTCTGCAAGAAGCTTTGTTGCCCCCATTGTGTTGACAGGGTTAACTGCTTTATCAGTGCTAATATTTATTACTTTTTTAACGTTATTTTCTAATGCTGCTTCTATAATATTTTGTGTACCAAGCACATTTGTTTTAATAGCTTCAAAAGGATTATATTCGCATAATGGAACGTGTTTAAGAGCTGCTGCATGATAAACAATATCTATACCATTCATTGCAGTAATTAATCTTTCTTTGTCTCTAATGTCACCAATTAAAAATCTTCTGTTTCTGCTTGCCCCTATTTCTTGGCTCATTTTGAATGTGGTATCTTCATCGTTGCTGAAAATCCTGACAACCTTTGGTTCATAATTTAATATGCTCTTAACAATCTCGCTTCCGATGCATCCTGTTCCTCCAGTTACTAGGATTTTTTTATTTTTAAATGTGTTTGCCAGTTGTGTTTCCATTATCATCACTCACAACAAACTTTAATTTTACGAATAACATAATCCATTTCTTTATTACTTAATGTGGGATATAGTGGTAATGTAAGAACTTTTTGGGAAATATTTTCTGTTTTTGCTAAATCTCCTTTCTTGTAATTAAATTGTTTTTTATATAATGTTTTTAGATGAATGGGATCGAAATATATTTTTGTTATTATCCCTGCTTTTGTAAGAGTTTGTTGTAGTTTTTCTCGGAGTTTACTATTTTCCAATTGAATTGTATACAGCTGATATACATGAAAATGATCTTTTACTTCTGCTGGAATTTTTATATTTTTTATTATAGATAGTTTTTTGTTATAATACTTGGCTTTTTCTCTTCTCATCTGGATTATTTTGTTGATTTTTTTAAACTGAGAAAGTGCAAGGGCTGCAGTGATGCTAGATATACGATAATTATATCCAGCTTGGACATAGTCAAAAATTACTGATGTAGTAAAATAGTTATTTTTGTTTTCAACTCTTCCATGTGAGCGAATAAGTTTTAATTTTTCATATATATCCTTTGAATCTGTAACAATCATTCCACCTTCACCGGATGTTATGATTTTATTTTGACATAAACTAAACATGGCCGAGTTTCCAAATGTTCCTACTAGTTCATTTCCTATTTTTGATCCGATTGATTCAGCGGCATCTTCTATTAGTAATAGATTATAGTCTTCAGCTATCTCTTTAAGTGCCCTTATTTCTTTACATGGTGCTCCACCGTAATGGACTGGTATAATTGCTTTGGTATTTTTTGTTATTTTTTCTTTAACATCTTCCGGATCTAAACCATAGGATTCATCTTCTATCTCGGCAAAAACAGGTTTGGCACCAGTAAGAACAACAGCATTAGCTGTTGATATGAAGGTAAAAGAAGGTACAATTACCTCTCCCTTCCTAATATTATGTGCTAATAAATCAGCATGTAATGCTGATGTGCCTGAGTTAAATGATATCGCATATTTTGTACCAAAAAATTTTGCTATGCTTTTCTCAAGTTGTTCAATTTCTGGTCCTGTTGCCCAATAATCTCCTCTTTTGATAACTCTTGCAACAGAGTCGATATCATCTTCATCCCAATATATCTTGAATAATGGTATTTTCCATTTCATCCTTTGTTCTTTCCTATAATTTTTATTGGTACGCCATAAGCTAATGAATCATCTGGAATAGTTTTATTGACAAAACTGTGTGCTCCTATTATAGAATTTTTACCAATTGTAACACCAGGCATAATTGTACTATGGGTACCAATTCTTGCATTTTCCTTAATTATCACTTTTCCCTTTTTCCCATCTATAGTAGAAATGGTGTATATTGAACAGTGAGATCCAATCTGTACATTTTTTTCAATTAATACTCCATATCTTGCATTAATATATGTAAACGCCCCAATATCGGTATTTTCACTTAATTTAAAATTTTCTTTATGCTGAACTAAAAAGAAGTATTTTGGATGAAGTTTTTTTTCCTCTATTTGAGGATATTTCCAGTCATCATATCTATCCTCAGTCATTTCAATAGCCTCTTATCAGTATGTAATCTGTTTCTGAATTAATTTGTCATCGATTTTTATATCCTTAAAGATTTTGACCATTTTCTGTGCAGCCATTCCGTCTCCAAAATTGTTTTTACATCCTCTTACTCTAATCAAAAAATCTTTATTGTTAAATGCAAAATCAACTGCATTTAATATTTCTTCTTTTTTAGGTTGTACATCTATAATGTTCTCAGATCTTTCTCTACCTTGTTGTCGATTACCTATATTGATAACAGGTAATCTAAAAGAGGGTGCTTCGATAATTCCACTACTTGAATTTCCTATCATCAAATCAACAGATTTCATCAAACTAAGGAAGTCCTCATGAGGTAAATTTTTAAAAGCACAAATATACTCTCTTTCTGTGGATTTTTCAATAAGTTCTATAAATTTTTTACCACCTGCGTCACAGTTGGGATAAAGCAAAATAGTCTGTTCTTTTAAAGCATCTAGGACCATAAATAATTCCTCTATTTGTGAATATCCCTTATCCATTAGAGTCGTGATTGGATGTTGAACGACTAGAAAAGTTGTTTTATCACTTTTTAAATCATATTTTTTAAAAATTTCATCTTTTGACATTAACTTTGTATTTAATATTGTATCAAGTGTAAGCGCTCCTGTAATAAAAATTCTTTTTTCCTCTTCTCCCATTTTCTTAATCCTTACAGCATTGAAACTTGTATGTACTAGATGAATATGAGCAATTTTTGTTATTGCATGTCTGATAGATTCATCAATAGTTGTCCCTGTAACATCTCCTCCGTTTATATGAGCTATTGGAATATTTAGATATAGTCCAACAAGAGCAGCCGCTAATGACTCGGTTCGATCTCCCAGAACTACGAGAACATCTGGTGGATTTTCATAGAGGTAACTTGCGAAATTTTCAATTCCTGATGATAAATAACTAGCCATATCTTTTAGACTATCTCCATCTAGAATCATTTGAATTTTTATAGTATTTGGAAAGTCTTTCTCCACAACTTTATAAGTCTCTCCAAAGTCGGATAAGAGATGCATTCCAGTTGTTATTGGTATTAAATCTAGTTCTCTATCGTCTTCTATGGCTTTCATTAATGGTTTCAAATATCCATATTCTGCTCTGGTACCGGTAATAACAGCGATTTTTCTCATATTATTCTACCATATCTAATTGAAAAAGCTCATCTTTAGCAATGTTTCGTTTTGCTTTCATCCCGGCTATTTTGTGTATATCAACAGGTTTTAGTCCGGTTCCTGGTCTTTTTATGATGATCATATCATCTCTTATATTTGATCCTTTTTCAATATCTTTTTTTGCAACGATGCTTTTTCTAACAAGATTCATTATTTTTTCTTCAGATCTTGTTGGTTTTTTATCATAACTTCCTAAGATTCTTTCTGTTTTTCTAATTTCTATAATCATGCTTATTAATTCATTAGGTTCCAATGATGCTTTATGATCTGGACCTGGTAGATTTCTATCAAGTGTAAAATGTTTTTCTATTACTACAGCGCCTAGAGCTGCAGCTATTATTGTAGCAGTTATGCCTATAGTATGATCTGAGTATCCTATAGGACAATCGAGTTCTCTTTTCATTGTAATCATAGCTCTAAGATTTACTTCCTCTAATGGACAGGGATAGTTTGTGGTACAGTGTAAAGCAATAATTTGTTCATTTCCTTCTGATTTTATGGCTTTAATTGCATCTTTTATTTCATTTAGAGTAGACATACCAGTGCTAAGGATTATTGGTTTCCCTTTTTTTGCTGCATGTTTCAAAGCCGGAGTATTTGTTATATCTCCTGATCCAAATTTGTATGTTGAAACTAAATCATCAAGAAAGTCAATAGCATCAAATGTATGAGGTGTAGAAAGAAAAATAATTTCTTTCTTATTGCAATAATTTTTAAGATTTCTAAAATCCTGATAATTTAATTCTAAGGATTTTATCATTTCCTGCTGTCCAAGGTCCTTGCCAATGTTCTTTTTTACATAGTCTGCTAACTCTAGATCTGCTGTTACCAAATTTTCTGCTCTAAATGTTTGAAATTTTATCGCATCGGCACCTGCTTCAGCGGCTATATCAACTAATTTTTTTGCTAGTTCTAGTTTTCCATTATGATTTACCCCAGCCTCTGCTATGATGAATATAGGTTGTTGATCCCCTACTAACTTGTTTGAGATTTTCATTGTTTTCATTTTTTAGATCACCACGTGGTCCAGCCGCCATCAACTAAAAGAACATGACCTGTAATATATGATGCTGCATCTGAGGCTAGGAAAATAACAGGTCCTGCTATCTCTTCAGGTTTTCCCATCCTTCCCATAGGTGTCTTTTTTTCATAATTTTTCACAAAAGTCCTTGATTGCTTATGATAAATGCCACCAGGACATATTGCATTAACTCTGATTCCATGTTTTGCATAATAGGTTGATAAATATCTAGTAAAATTTATTATCCCTCCTTTAATAGCAGAATATGCTGCAGGCATAGTAGTATTAGATCCCCGATAAATAGAGAAGTCAGGCCCAACGACACCATAGATTGAACTAAAATTGATAATACATCCAAGTTTCTGTTTTTTCATTTGCTTAGCTATTTGTTGACAGCAGATAAAATAGCCATTCAAATGCATGTCAACATTTTTTTTCCAGGATTCATATTTGATATTCTCAAATTTATCAGACCAGTCTGATGTTCTAGGATATGCACAATTTACCCATATGTCGATTTTGTTATCCTCCTTGACGATTTTATTAATACAAGATCTTATTGAATTGATATCTGTTATGTCGAGTTTTATCCATTTCAATTGTAAATCTGACTTCTTATAATTTTTTTCTGTTTTAATTCCTTCTTTTTCATTTATATCTGCAATGTATACCTTTGCACCCGCTTGAGCAAGACCAATTGATACTGGCTTTCCTATTAGTCCTACTCCACCAGTGACAACTGCTATCTTATTTTTTAAGGAAAACTTATCAGGATATATTTTTTCAGTCAAATTTGAACACCTCATTTTTTATTAGAAATTCAACAAATATAAAGTCTAATTCTGTGTCTATGTCAATTGATGGTACTTCTGGCATTTCATATATTATTGTTTTATCTGAATGAAGTGTATTTGTTTTCATTAAAAAATCGCGATTATAAATGTATATTGAGGCATTCATTTCAAAAACAGCTACAGCATCTTGTCTGCGAACGACATTACTTTGTTTGCATAAATGAGCATACCCATTTTCACCAACTTCTACCAAATTAAAATAAGGATTTTTTTTTGATTTACAAACACTATACAAGTTATAAGCGTCACTGTCAATGAATTTTTTAAACGCTTCTTCAAGAAAACTTTTTTTTCTTAGGGGAGCCGTTGGATCTAAATCAACAATTTTATCATATTTAATATTATCTTGTTTTTCACAAAAATTTACAAGATGTTGAAGAACATGGATTTTACTGGTATCATCTGAAGCTAACTCAGCAGGCCTCAAATAAGGAATTTCAGCCCCATATTTTTTTGCAATTTTAGCGATTTGTTCAGAATCAGTTGAGCAGACTATTCTATCTGCTTTTTTCCACTTTGTAAGATATTCGATTGCGTATGCAATAAGAGGTTTTCCAGCAAGTTCCCTGATATTCTTATTTTTTACTCCTTTTGATCCTCCTCTTGCACAAATTGTTCCTAAAATTCTCATCAGTATTACCTATCTTGCATCTTGACATGTATTTTTAAATTCCATTATCTTATTGAAAGTTTTTAAAGCTTCTGAAAAATTATTCATGATATTATGGTTTTTCTTAAGATATTGCTTAAAAAAATATTGCATTTGTAACTTATAAGTGTCATCAATATTGCATTGATAATTGATAGATCTTTCTTTACCGTTTTTCTCTATAACTTTGATGGAATTTTTTAATAGATTCCCCTCTAGATATTCATCATTATAATAGATTTGTATTATCCTTTCACTATTTAGGCTAAAATAATCTAGATGTAAATTGCCTTTTAAGTCTGAATCAAACCTTATCTGTGCTTCAATTATATCCTCGCTTTCTATCTCTAAATCACTGATTTTGTCACAGTAACCAGATATAGATTTTATCTCACCGAATAGATAGCTAATATAATCAAATTCGTGGGATAAATCTAAGCTTACTCCACCTCCCAGCTCTTTTTTTGCACTATATGAATTAGAATAATTTTGATTTAGTCGCCAGTTTGGAAGATATGAACTGCAAACTATTTTGAAAAAAATTGGTTTTTCTTTCTTAGCAGATATTATGTCCTTTAAATTAGTAATTACCTGATGAAATCTTAAATTATATGCCACATATGTAAATAAGTTCCTTTTTTTTATTTCACTTTCTAACTCATAAGCATTTTCAATAGAATGTGAAAGTGGTTTTTCGATAAATAGATCAATGTTTCTCTTAGCACATTCTAATGCTGTTGGAATATGCAAAAATGTAGGATTAGTAATGAAAGCAACATCTGGTTTTATAGAAAATGCATCGTCTAGACAAGTGAATTCTTCGATGTTTAAACCATTTTTTTCTTGTCCTTTATTAGTCCTATATGCATATATTTCAAAATCATAATTTTCTTTTATAATATTTATATGTTTTTTTCCGATTGATCCTATTCCAAAGAAAAGTAATCTTAATTTTTCTAAGATCTTCTCCTGCATTATAATCCTCATAATAGTTCTAATACTTAAGAGTTAATTTATAGATGGTTTTAAGACTTTTTATTCAATATTTTAAACTGATGATATAATAACAAAATGTTAGTAAATCGTCAAATTTACATTTTTTTGTGAATATTTTGTCATAATATTCTAATATAAGCTATACGTTTCATTTTTTATAAGTTTATAAGAGAGGAGGTTATAATGAGCCATAGTCTATTGTATAAAATTTTAGTATTATGTGTATTATTTTTATTTTTTGGTAGTGCTTTTAATCCTTATATGTGCGTTATTTCCAAAAGTATAGATGAGGAGGTTTTTTTTCAACTAGGAACTATTCAGGATGACGTTGAGAAGTCTGTTACTTGTTATGTTTTTGATAAAAATGGTAACAGTGAACATGAAGTAGCACTGTCCTCAGATGAATTTGAAAGGTTTTACTCTTTGTTTGAGGAGTTGAATCATAAGATCACATACTCTCCTTTTAGTAGTGAGACTGAGGTTTTGAAATCTGACTTTGTTGATCTACTTGATGATCTAGAGTTTATCCCTGAGGATTCTTCTAAGGAGGATATAACTCGTTTGATGAATCCATCTATTGATCATCATCGTAGACCACTTTTATCTTTGATGTTTAATCCTGTTTTGAAGGGTAGGGGTTATGCGTTTTTCTGTAATTATGCTACTTTTGGTGAGGGTTCTCAGTTTCCTGTTCTTATTTTTCCACGTCTTATCCCTATTTTGCTTGTTCCGATTCCTCGTGTAATTATGCATTGGAATGCCTATTATGCTATTACTTCATGTGGCGGTCTCTTGTCTGGAAAGGGTTTTATCGCAGAAGGCGCTCAGCAGGGTACAGCTATTGGTTTCTGGGGAATAGGCTTCAGCGTTTTTCTACCACCTGTTATGAGCTTCGGTTTCATAGGTTATGCTTTGTTTTCTACTGCTACAGCTGAAAACATTATCCCATGGCCACCAAACAGACCCCCCGTGGTCTTGGGTGAGGATCCACCAGATGGCACAATAGATGTCCCGCTTAGTATATCTGAGCTAAATTTTCATCTTAGTGATTATGATGGGGACCGAATGAACTATACAGTTACCACCAGTCCATATATAGGCTCAGGTAGTGGAAATAATGTAAAAGATGGAGATTTCTCTTTTGACATCTTTGGTCTTGAGAGCAACACTGAGTATACCTGGAGTATTGTTGTTTCTGATGGTGAGGATACAGTTGAAGAGGAGTTTTCTTTTCATACCGAAATTGAGGCACCTATTGTTTCTGATCCTTTGCCTGTTGATGGTGATAGTTGGGTATCTGTTGAACTATCTGAGCTGAGCTTCAGAGTGTATGATATGCAGGGTGATTTGATGGACTTTTCTGTTGAGACCGTTCCTGATATTGGTAGTGGTAGTGGTAGTGGTGTTGGTAATGGTGTTTATAGTGTTCCTGTGAGTGATCTTGAGTATACTAGGGATTATACTTGGTTTGTTAATGTTACTGATGGTAAGTATTGGGTTCGTAAGGCGTTTGTTTTTAAGACTCAGCCGATAATGGTTTTTGATCCTTTTGAGCAGGGCTGGTTGTATCGTAAGCAGATAACTATTAATCATTCTCAGGTCGCTGGTGATCTTTCTAGTTTTCCAGTTCTTGTTAGTATGGTTGATTCTGATCTGGCTGTTAAGGCTCAGGTTGATGGTGATGATGTTTTGTTTATGGATGGTTCTGGTGTTGCTGGTAGGTTGTTTCATGAAGTTGAGTTGTTTGATGGTTCTAGTGGTGAGCTTGTTTGTTGGGTGAATGTTCCTAGTGTTTCTGATGGTGAGGATACTGTTTTGTTTTTGTATTATGGTAATTCTGGTTGTGGTAGTCAGGAGTATGCTGATTTGGTTTGGGATTCAGATTATATTGCAGTTCATCATATGAATGATGCAACACCATCAATTGTTTATGATAGTACATCAAATTTCAATACTGGATATAAGTATGCTGCTGATGATCCAAAAGAATCTGAACAGGGTATAATTGAAAATTGTCAGCAACATAATACTAATAATAATTATATTAGAATGGAGGATGACTTTAGTTTGGATATAGGGGCAAGGGATGCTACAATGGAAATATGGTTTAAAACTACTTCCGAATCTTTTGAACAGTTTTATTATTCTGATGATCCGAATGATTATAATAAGTTAAGTTTTTTAATGGTAGAAGATGATTGTGTTGGACAGGTGTTTGTAAGAGGAAATACTTATTCTGATACGAGTAGTATTCGAGGAAGCAAAATTTTGAATGATGGAGGGTGGCACTACATTGTAGGAACTGTTGATAATTCTCAAGCTGGACATAATGATGACTTAAGGCTTTTTGTTGATGGAGATGAAGAAACACTATCAAAAGAAACGCATGACTGGGATGGAACAACTCTTACAAATTCGAGAGATAATTGGATAGGTAAAAGGAAAAATGTGAATAAACCATTCCAGGGATATTTAGATGAGTTTCGTTTATCTAAATATGAAAGAAGTGATGTATGGATACGTACATCCTATAATACTGTAATTGATCCTTCTAGTTTTTTTAGTGTTGGACCTGAGGAAATGTCTCCTTAAAAATGTCTCTTTATTTTCTATCTTGAAAATACTAAAATTTCGTATATAAATTGAGATAGATATTAAATTGAATCTACTAATATAGATAAAGTATTACATGATTTTTCTTCCCGAATCGGATTTTTTAGTGGAACAATTATTTATAGCGAAAATCATTTCCGAGTCGTATTTATTAGTTGTTTTAAGGTTGATGAAATGGAATTGGCACCAGATTATAATAAACTATTTGCGAATAATATAGTTGTTATCACTGGTGTGGCAAGATCTGGTACAACTTTACTTGGAAAGATAATTGGTAGTTTTTCAAATACTCATTTTATTTTTGAACCACCAACTTTCAGGCTGATTCCTCCATTGATTGAGGAAGGCTATCTTAAAGAAAGACAGGGTGGTGAAACATTAAAAGCTGTTTTATTTGAGGAGTTGTATTTACAGATAATACATGGCAGATATATCAATTTCAATGAAAAAGATGATAGCTATATCGGACATTATGTAAACCCTGAAATAATTAAACAAAGATGGAAGAAATATAGAAGAAGAAAAGACGTTATTGAAGATTTAGAGAATAAAAATTACCTTTTTGTACTAAAAATCCCAAATATTCAACCAAGTTTAAAAACCTTAAAAAATCTATTTCATGATATCAAATTCATTCATTGTATTAGAGATGGAAATAGCATTGTTTCTTCTTCAATTAGAAGAGATTTTTTCACTCAAGATTATCTAAATAAAAGAAGCGTAGATTGGAGTAATGAAATAAGTTCAATTAAAATTCCTTGGTTTATTAATAAAAAAGATTATCAATATTTTTCTAAATGGACCCAATATACTCGAGCTGCTTATATTTGGAGAATTTTAACTGAGATGGGACTGAATTTTGCAGATGAGAATAAGAAATATGTTTTCCAATTCAAATTTGAAGATTTTATTAATAATCCAGAACCGTTTGTTGGAAAAATTGAAAAATTTGTAGGTAAAAAAAGATCTGACATTACAATTCAACATATTGAATCTATAAAATCTTATAAACAACTTATATACCCAGATAATACACCAAATATCGAACCACCTGAGAGAGAAAAATTTGTTAATCTAAGAAAGAAACTCAAATATTTTTAGATAAAAAGAATTTTTTAAATAAGTTTACCAGTTCTGATAGACACCATCATTTAATATGTAATCACATATGTGATCCATATGTTTATTTTTTCCTTGGGCAAAATCATCGAATGATTTTATTTTCCATCCAAGATTTAGAAAGTTTCTATAATAAAGATAGTTACGTGGAATGAAGCTTTTTATAAAATAAAAGTAAGCATATATTTTTGCAAGAGTCTGTTGATTTTCAAGAGGAGAACTATTAGTCATTAAGGTTTTAGAATACTCTTTTTCTGTAGAAACATCATAAGTAAATCCTTTATTGTAATAATGAACCTTACCTGTAACAACCACAGGAATATTATTAAGAGCCATTTCTAAACCAATGGTTCCATTGCATACGATTCCTACATCGATAAATGGAAATAAAGAATAAGGATCAATATCGGTTTTTGGAGGAATTGTTCTAATATTGCTAGGTAGATTGGTATATTGTTCGTTTATATAATCTAGCATTGTTTTCTCAGATCTGCCTGTTGCTGCTTCAGCAGGATGAATTTTTATAATCAATTGCAGCTTTGGGTTTTCTTTAAACAATTCAATTGTAGAGGATATCCATTTATAGACATCCTCAAAAGCCACCTTTCCACCAAGCATTGCTATGGATCTATCCCATGGAACGTTTGGAAATATAAAATAATTTTTTTCATATCTATCAATGTTAAACATATTTTCCAAGTCTTTGTTACGCTTTGAAAATTCATAAAAAGCAGTATCACCTTCTTCTCCTTTGATCCTTTTGGTTAAAAACTTGTTTAATTCCTTTTCTTCTGCTTGGTTTAATGATCTTTTTTTCCTAATTACCTCGTAATAGGTTTTAAAATATTCAGGTAGTTTATGTTTATCAAATATTACGAAATTTTTTTTATATCCTGAAAACCAGACACATACTCTAATACCTTTATTTATAAAATAGTCAGAAAAATTTCCCCAGGAGCTATAGCATCCATGTGATGTAACTAAAACATCGGGCTTTTCGTTAGCCACTACATTTTCAGCTACATCTGTAGATATTATTGAATTTATTAATTCACATCGTAACACGTATTCATATTGATTTTTGTCTGGAGGTGATCCTACAAAATATCTATCTGCCGATGTTTTGGCGTGAAAACCTACGTTTACACCATTATACAAAAAGTTATTACGTTCTTTTAGTGGTATATCATCAACTTTGTTTTTTATCTTTGAAATTTTTTCATCTGTAAGATACTCTTTATAGGTTGAATATGGTACTTCTGTAGTTTCATAAAAATCTTTTGAAAAATAGATACAATTTTTACATCTCCAAGGATTATAAGGTTTCTTAATAGTAAAATGACCAGCACACATATTACAAAAAGCCCCACCACAGATTAGCATTTTTACTTCATTACCTCTAATCTGTAATGCTTTTGCCATACCTACTTCATGATAGGTATGGGGCGTGTATCGTCCATCAACTGAGTTGAAAACAATTTTTTTACCAGTAATTTTTTTATCTAGAGGTTTAGATTTTTTTACAATCTTGTGGAGACGATGTAAAGCGATTTTTTGACTTGGTACAATAACTGATTTATAAACGTGTAATTTGAGATGAGAAGATTCTAAGATTTTCTCAAGAAAAAATTTGGCCTTTCTCTTATTAACATCCGAAATAATTTTTGTCATTTTAGTAGCCTAATTATTTTTATTATATCGGTTATTTTTTTTGGCAAATCTATTTTTTCATTTTATAATCTTTTAAAGTTTTATATAGACCTTCATCTAAGTTAATTTTGGGATAGTCGTTTATCAATTTTTTAAGTTTTGATATATCTGGGCAACGTCTTTTATGATCGTATTCTCGTTCTTGTAAAAATTCTGGATAAAATTCTTTTTTTTCCATTTTATGCATTATTTCTGCTAAATTAATTATACTTGTTTCTTTGTCATTTCCGACATTAACAATTTCATTTGAAACATTTTCTGTAAGTTTTTTAACTACCCTTGTATGATCTGTAACATAGCAAAAACTCCTGGTTTGTTCTCCATCTCCAATTATTGTAAATTTTTTATCCTCAAACATTTTATTGATAAATTCTGGGATAACCTGTCCATATTCTGAGGTGTCCATATGTGGCCCATAAGTGTTAAATATCCTTAGTATAAGATATTCAATCCCTTTTTTATTTGCAAATAATTTTACATAAAATTCGCAAATAGCTTTTGAAGATGCGTAACTATCTCTAACAGTATGAACATTGAGCAATATTGGGTGAGATTCTGGAGTCGGTATATTCAATGGTTCACCATATACTTCTGAGCTTGATGCATAGATGATTTTTTTAACAGAGGAATTTTCACAGGCAGATAACACATTTTGTGTCATGCAAATATTATTATCAATCACTTGGTAAGGGATATCATAAAAATATTTCGTTCCATTAATGGCAGCATAGTGAAACAGCCATTCGGGTTTTTCTTTTTTAACAATTCTAGCAAATTTATCTTTTTCTTTTACTAAATCTAAATCATAGAAAATAAAATTCTTGTGTTTTGGTAGATATTCTTTTTTCCCTCTGAAAAAATTGTCAATTCCAACAACTTCATAATGATTTTCAAGAAGTTCCTCTGAAAGAAAACTACCAAGAAAACCAGCAGCACCTGTTACTAAGGCTTTCATCTCAGATCTCCCCTACCGAGCCCTATATATTTGATATCTTTGACCTCTTCTAATTTTCCTTCAAAAATATTCCATAGATCAATTATCTTGACACCTTTTTTGATATTTTTTTGAAGATTTTTTACATTAATTTCTCTATATTCTTTATGTGCTGTTGCAAAAATGATTGTATCAGCATTTTCTATAGCATCTTCAAATTTCATTTTTTTAACGTTTTTATCAATATGAGGAGGTAATCTTGTATAAGTAGTCTTATCTAGAAAAGGATCTGAGACCATCACATTGAGCTCCTCATTTAAAAGTAGCTCAATAATATCGATTGAATGACTATTTCTGAAATCATCTATATCCTGTTTGAAAGTTAGACCCGCTACTAGAATGTTTTTCCCTTTTGCTTCTTCAACAATTTTTTTACAAAGCCAATCATTTGCGCGTCTTCCATAAAACCAAACTGAGTTGAATCCTCTTACTATTACTTTATCAAAAGCTATTTCTAAAAGATAAGGATCTTTTCCAAGACAATGGCCGCTAACTGGACCAGGTAAGGGAATTTGGTTTCTTTTATAGCCTTTATTTGCAGCTCTTAACACTTCTATTACATTGATTCTATTAGCATCTGAAAGAAATGCAATTTCGTTTGCAAATGCAAAACGCATATTTCTCCATGAATTATCCACAAGTTTTACCGCTTCAGCAATTTTCGGATTAGATACTTCTACAATTTCTCCACCGATTTTTTCAAAAAATTTCTTTACTTTCTTAAAGGTAGTATTATTATAACAACCAATTACTTTTGGCAGATTTTTTTCTTCTTTTATTGCCTCGCCTTCCATTAAACGTTCTGGTACAAAAGCAAGGAAGAAATCCTTTCCTTCCCTTAAACCTTTTTTTTCAATTCTTTTTTTAATCTTATCAGTTGTTCCAATGGGGAGGGTTACCCTAAAAATCAAAGTTTTACCTTTTACTCCAATATCAATTATTTTATCAACTACCTTGTAGAGATTTGTAAGAGAACCTCTTTCAGGATATTTATTGAACTTTGTTCCAATTGCAATTACAAAATATTCAGAATTTTTTACATCTGCAGTTATTTTTGTTGTTGGTATAAATTTCTTATTAAGATATTTGTTTAGTAGGTCTTTCATCCCAGGTTCATAAAAAGGAAGATTTCCACTCTTAATCTGTTGGACTAACTCTTCGTTAATATCAATCCCAATTACATTAAATCCGCTATCAGCACATACCAGAGATAAAGGAAGTCCTGTTCTTCCTAGTGCAAAAACACAAACTTTCATTTATCAGTCCTCATTAAATATTTTTATATGCTTTGCCGCCCTGAAAGACCAAATTACTTTTAACTCTTTTCTTACTATAATATATCAAATTTATCTAAAATTTCATTTTTAAAATATTTCTGTAAAATCTCTAAAGAAAATTTTTCAGAATTTTTTATTGCTTCTTTTTTTAGATTCTCTAATTTATTTTTATTTTCTATTACTTCGATAAGAATATTTTCAAGATCTTCTATAGATTTATATTTCAAAGTAGAACTTTTCATCTCATTTATTACAATAAATTCTTGAGGTACAATTAGTGGTTTACAATATTGTATTGCTTCAAAAGGCAGTGCACTACCTTCCGTTTTACCATAGATTTCTATAATTCCGGTATCTCTTTTTGTAACCACATTTAAAGGTGAAAAAATAATATCGCTTTCTCGAGAGATTCTATCATAATCTTTTTCTGGAATAAATCCTTTTGAAAATGATATATCATAACCTTTGTTCTTCAGTTTCTCACATCTTTCAATGATTCTACATCCACCTTTTCCAACAGGTTTTCCCAATACATATAATGATATTTTTTTATCGTATTTTTCAAATAACTTTTGAAAAACATCTAAAGCAAGGCCATAATTACGTCTGTATGTTTCAATCAATCCTGGCAATAAAAATCTAATTTTACTTTCCTTTTTAGATTTTTCAACATTTTTTGTTTTATCATAAAAATTAAATGGTAGTGTAAATACTTGTTTTTTGTAATTTTTGTTTTTTTCAATAAAATCTTTGATAGGAGGATAAATTACATTTATTGCGTTGAATTTTGGTAAAATAATTTTTCTAATTAAAAATATGCTAATGTTTGTGTCAATGACCCTTGCTATGTTTTTTACTCCAAATGCAAATTTCTGTTTCAACCAATGATTTGTCATGTGAACCGTTAGAATCATTTTTGATTTAGGGTTGAATCTGAAAAAATAAGGAAGTCGAATTGAGCTGAATTGAATGGTATTGACAAATAATAAATCAATTCTATCATCGCAGATCTTTTTTACTCTTTTTAAAAAAGAGTTCATGCTTTCACTTTCTTCTTTTAAAACTAGGTCGTAAGCTGATAAATCTTTCATGTATGTTTGAATTCTAGAAATGATTTCTTTTGTGGTAAATACTGTCACATTTGTTTCTTTTGTTTTGAAAATTCTCATAGTTGTATAAAGATATTTTATGTGAAAATGTGGCTCTAGAATTCCAATATTTTTCAACACGTTTCCTCCAACAAATATGATTATTATTTAACAATTGAGTGATCATCTTTTGTATATATGTAATCCCTTTTAGGTATTCTCCAATCTTTTCCGTATCTATATTCTAAATAGTCCTCTGTTTTTTTTGGAACTTTAAAGGTCATGTCATAAAATTCTAAATTAGTTAAATCCATGAAGAAATAACTTGGTACTGCCATTAGAATGGATTTACTGCCTTTTTCTTCGTATATTTTGAATAAAGTTTTTGAAATATTTTTTTTCATGGAAACTGGTAATTTATTACTTATTTTTAAAAATAGTTTAGTGATGAATAGTGGTATAATACTTGTTTTTGTTTCTGCATTTTTTATAAGCATTACCCAAATAAAGTAATCCAAAAAATCTCCTAACTTGTTTTGTTCATACCATATTCTTGTGGCTTTTACATCCTTTAAATGATAAAGATTAATATCAATCTTAAAACCCTTACCAACAAGATCTACATGTTTTTTACCTTCAAAGAAACATACCTGCAATCCTGTTTTATTTATTTCATTAAAAAGAGGTTTTATTTTTTCAAGATCTTTATACCAAATACTCAAGTCGACATCATGATCCCATTCGATTAATTTTTTTTCTCTTACTGCCCCTAATAGTGTTCCCTCATCAAGCCAATAATTTATCTTATTTTTATCAAGTATATTTTTGATTTTACGAAGTGCGGCTACTGCTTTTTCACCCTCTTTCATTTTGAATCTCTCAGATATAATTGAATAAGCTAGATTATTAATCTTTATTAAAGGTTTTATTTTTATGGTTTTATTCCTGATACAATTGCAATAAGCCAATCCATAAAAACATCTCCTTTTAAAACCTTCATATTATAAGCTTTTTTAACGTATTCTTCACAGTCTAAATGCATATCATAAATCTTTTTACATGTTGCTTTATCTTTACCAGAATTAGCTAGCCAGTTGTTAATACTGACACAGGGCATTTTATGTATTTCAATAGTTATATTTCTTAATTCACCATTTTCTAATAATTCAACAAGATCGTCTATTATGTAGGTTCTTCTTTTTTCTTTTAACTTGAACATTTCAGTATAAAATTTTCTAGTACCTGGTGGAGGAATGCCTTCTGAAATAACAAATTTTTTACCAGGTTTCAAAACTCTAACACATTCGTTTATTGCTTTTTCTTGATGTGTTATATGATGAAAGCACATTCTCGCTGTTACAATATCATATGTATCAGAAGCAAACTCTAGTTTTTCAGCATTCATTAGTTTGTAATTTATATTTTCCATCCCGCGTTTCTTTTTTGCAATATTAAGCATTGATTCTGAATAGTCAATTGCATTTACTTTTTTACAATAATGAGCTAATGTTTGAGCAATTATTCCAGTTCCAGTTCCAATATCGCATGCCTGAAAATCAGATTTTAAATCACATATTTTTAGAAATTTTTCCATATATTGATCTCTATTTGTCCATTCCAAGTTATCGTATTTTTCAGCTCTAATATCCCATTCGAAAATACTCATTTTATTACCTCATTACGAATTTTGATTAATGGTATTTATCTCATTCTAGTCTATGTATACTTGTTCATTCAGCTTTAGAATAATTATTGTTCTTAAAGTGTCCAAAGTATGTGATTGCTACTGTAACCGCGGCAACAAATGATAATACTGCCCAGAACAGGAAGACATTATTCCAGCCTCCTGTCTCTAATACTAAGAAAGGTACAATCAAACCTATTAGAAAAGTTCCAACATAACCCATGCCATCAATAAATCCTGTAGATGATGCTACAACACAATCTTTTTTGAACCGAGTTGGTAATGTACAAACAAGAAATACATGAGGACCGTATAGAAATGCGCTACTTGCTAAAAGAAGTACAACAGCAGTTAAACCATCGGTAAATGGGAAAATGACCCAAGTTACCCCCATTGCTGTAAGAAATAAAATGCTTATCAAATCCTTATTTAATGGGATTTTATTATAAGAAAGTGTTCCAACGATACCTGCTATTGGAATAAGTGCTACCTTTAATGCATCATAACCAAAGAAATCTGGTACTTGAATTCCTCCTGTTTTAACTAGATACACGAAGAACCATGTGAGAACGCCATATCTAACCATGTTTAAAAATAGCAATGAAACTCCACTTAACATAATTGGAAATGTTAATGTTAATTTTACTTGTTCTTTTACTTTTTGTTTTGGTTTGAATTCTCTTTTTGGTTTTGTCAGATAGAGAATCACGCCTCTGAAAATCAAGACAAGTGATGCTACCCAAAATCCTGCTTGCCATCCCCAAGTAGCGACGGCAAAAGCTGATACTATAAATGTAATAGAAGTGCCAAATTGATATGAAGTACCCAGTATAGTAGAGGACCTGTCTCTATCTTTATCTGTTTTTTGTATCTCTGAATTTGCTCTTACAACAGAAGACCAACCCATAGCCTGGAAAAATCCATCGAAGGTTTCTAGGACTATAAGAGCTACTAGATAGCCTCCAAGAAAACCCATAAACATATTTGCTATACCGGAAAGAGTCAAGCCCACTGCTATATATACGAATGGATTGAATCTTTCAGATATTTGTCCATGTAAGAATTGACCTATTGCATATGCGGCAAAGAAGCCACTTGCAACAAATCCCACATAGTACATATTCCAATCTGTAAAAACCAGCAATAAGGCTGCCATCACGATACTTAAATTCACTTTTCCAAAGTATGTCAGAGCATATGTGCTCCATAGATTCCAAAATTGCTTATTCATCATCTATCCTCTCGTATTTTTTTCTTAATATTAGTTGAACAAATCATTGGGTAATATGGTGTGACAACAACCTTGCCTCCTAGCTTGCCCATCACCCGCCGAACCTCCTTAATATCATTTTCCTTATGACTACTTGACTCCATCAAGATATCAGGATGAATATTCTGCACATTCGGTAACGGTGAATATGTCCCCTGAGCAACTACAAAATCATTAAACCTAATTGCCTGAGCAAGAAGCATACGCTCATCAAAACTTAGTATTGGTTTTTTTTTCTTTTCCATTACTGCTTCATCTGTTAAAATACCAACAACAGAGATCCCGTCCTGTCCTGCGGTAGCCTTTGCATTCTGCATCTGTAACAGATGACCACGATGCACAATATCCAACACATAATAACTGTACACAATACGCTTTTCACGATTCAACGATTTTCCCAGGTTCTTAACATCGTATTCTATCTCCCGGATCACAGAAACCTTTTCTCCAGCCCACTGTTTCGGAACATATACAATTGCACCGCTACCATGTTCTTTAACTGTTTTAGTAATCAGCTCTTTACCTTGAATCACAAATTCAGCCATATAATATCAACATATAATATGCATATTATATAATTTCCGGCAAAGATACATACATTCATGCATATTTTTTATTACAAAACTTTTGCAGTTTTCATATTGACTGAAGATTAGAATTCTTTTTAGATAACCTCATCAACTGATGAAACATCCATCGTTTCAACCGTTGACACTTAGAACCAATAGATTTCACCCCCTCCAACACACGATTAAAGAAGGGATTGCACCAGACATTTTTAAGGAGGGTATAAGCAAGAACGACGAGGTCTAGGTGTATAACTACAGCGTCAAGTCGTCTTACTTGATACTCGCCCATTCCCAAATGCTGTTTGCAATCCCTATGAAATACCTCAATGCTCCAGCGTTTTTTATAATATTCGAGAACTTTCAAACCATCCAAACCTGTATCATTGGAAACCAAGAACGTACATGTTTTACTATTCCTTCGCTGACGAAGGATCACCAGTTTCACCAAACCAATGTTCTTCATAACCATCGTGGTTTCATAAATCCATTTGAAACGCTGCTCATCAACCACCTTATCAATACGTTTGAACACTTGTTTTGACAGACCCTTAGTATACTTACTAACCGATATCCAGGTGTCACCATCCACCTGGATTAAACGGTTACTCTTTGCAGAGGACACCCAAACCAAGCCTCTACTACTCAAGAAATCAACAATCTCCTTGGACATATACCATGCATCAAACACCACTACTTCAGGAGAGAGCTGCATTAACGACAGTCTAATGAGATCTAACGCAATCTGGATCTTGGTTTTAAAACAGATATCCAGTTGATCAGCAAATTCCTCCTTTATATATGGAGTAAAATACAAAGGAACTTGCTGATCACCATGCTGATAAAATGTTGAAACAATATCATGACAGCGTACACTCTTTCCCTTGCAATGATCAAAGAGAAAACCCACACCATCCATATGTTCACCCGACTTCTCAATGATAGTATCATCTACAATGAGAACGCCACCCTTTCGATTTGATAGAACCTGCTGGAGACGTATAGCATTCAATCGTCGTACATCCCATTTATGCCGGGTGAGAAAACGGTTTAAACTACTTTGATGTCTTCCGTCTAACATGTTACCTGCGATATCTTGAATGTTCTTCTCACCCCGTTCACCTAGGAGAAGACCATGCATATAGGTGTTGAAATGATTCCATTGGGGTTTTGAAAAACAACCTTTATAATTTTCTAGTGTTGTACCAAAAATATCAATATTTTTTATAAAGAACATTCTGCATCCCATCCTCAAATAGGATGGAAATGATGTTCTTCTATCTGTAATTTACGGAGGTTTCAGAAAAAGTGCAAAAGTTCTGTTATTATTTATTTATAATTTCATCATATGTTTTTTATTCAATATTTTAAACTGATAATATAATAACAAAATGTTATTTATTCGTCAAAATCCATATATTTTGTGAATATTTAGTCATAATATCTTTATATAAGCTATACGTTTCATTTTTTATAAGTTTATAAGAGCGGAGGTTATAATGAGCCATAGTCTATTGTGTAAACCTTTGGTAGTATGTGTATTGTTTTTATTTGTTGGTAGTACTTTTGTTCCTTGTATTAGTGTTGTTTCTAAGACTATTGATGAAGAGGTTTTTATTCCACCTGAGACTGTTCAGGATAATACTAAGAAGTTTGTTACTTGTTATGTTTTTGATAAATCTGGTAACAGTGAACATGAAGTAGCACTGTCCTCAGATGAATATGACTTGTTTTATTCTTTGTTTGAGGAGTTGAATCATAAAATCACATACTTTCCTTTTAGTAGTGAGACTGAGGTTTTGAAATCTGACTTTGTTGATCTACTTGATGATCTAGATTTTATCCCTGAGGATTCCTCAAAAGAAGATATAACTCGTTTGATGAATCCCACTATTGATCGACGTAGACCACTCTTATCTTTGATGTTTAATCCTGTGACGGAGGGTAGGGGTTATGCGTTTTTCTGTAATTATGCTACTTTTGGTGAGGGTTCTCAGTTTCCGGTT
>DAOVGR010000073.1 GCA_030672305.1 Thermoplasmatales archaeon
AGGCTGCAGATGAGCCATCAGTCCGGAACAAAAGTGAACCAGAGGTGGCACGACGATTGGCGACCCGCCCGAAGCTCGGGGAAGCCCAATGCCTAAAACATTGCTGAAGTGATTTAAACAGGGTATGAAAGCAAGGGAGTCATTCGTGTGGTTATGTGGTCAGAATGATGGCAAATAGCTATGCTGAGCACCTGGGGAGACCTCATGCAATCCTGATTTGGGAAGACAGGTAAGGAAAAGTATAACCAAATGCTTGGGAAAACCAAATACTGATGTTGCATGAGGAGTCAACTGACCCGTAGTAGCTATGAGGCTGAGCCGATGACTGCTGGTAACAGATTGACGAGGGTAAAACTTGGCAGATGTGAAGGGGTCTGGTTCGTTAGAACTAAAGAGGAGCATCTCACAGATTAGTCACACACTGTTGTGACTTGGAAACGCAACAATATTTGTTGTAGATTTGCTGACTTTGGTCGGTGAGGAAGATGTAAAATGTTTGAGTATCTGAAGAGGTTTAGAGAAAACTTCCCCAATAGGAAGTTTTACCAGTTAATAGACAAGATACATGACATGGATAATTTAGAAGATGCATGGAACAAGGTGAAAGCTAACAAGGGCTGTGCAGGCATAGATAAACAAAGCATATCTGATTTCCAACCTCAGAGAGGCTTACATTTTAAGGAGCTGCAGAGGGCTATTAAGAGAAGGACATATAGAGCTACACCTGTGTTAAGGAAATACATCCCTAAGAGTGATGGAAAACTCAGACCATTGGGGATACCTACAGTTAAGGACAGAGTTTTGCAGCAGGCAACAAAGAACGTCATTGAGCAGGTATTTGAAATGAAGTTCATGGATTGCAGCTATGGTTTCAGACCTGATAAGAATGCTCATCAGGCTATAGAACAGATAAGAAATTACTTGCAGCAGGGATTTACATGGATTATTGACGCTGATATAAAGAGCTTCTTTGACTCGGTAGACCATAGCCTATTAATGAGTTGTGTAGCAGAGGAAATAAGTGATGGAAAGGCCCTTAGGCTCATTGAAGAATGGCTAAAAGCTGGAGTAATGGCTGAAGGAAATATAAAGGAGACAAATAAGGGAACACCACAAGGAGGTGTTATATCTCCTTTATTAGCTAACGTATATCTACATGAGATGGATAAGGCGAGTACCAAATGGGTAAATGTCAGGCTAGTGAGATATGCTGATGATTTTGTGATAATGTGTAAAACTGGATGGATGGCTAAGAAAACAATGGAACGTTTAAAGAAACTCTTGGGTGAGTTAAAACTACAGCTAAGTGAGACAAAGACTCAAATAGTGAACTCAGAGAAGGAAGAGTTTGAGTTCCTCGGCTTTAAGTTCAGGATTCGAAGAGGAAAGATAAGGATTACGCCAAGAGGCAAGTCCATTGAGAAATTCAAAGGTTGAATTGTGGATATCTAATGGTGAAAGTGAGAGTTTTTGAAAAAAGCAACTTAAAGAATTAATATTTAAAACAAATCCCTTATATTTATCTTAATCTATAATTTACTTTTACCTAAAATTCAGGTTTGACCTAAAAATACCAATATTGATTAAATTTTTTTTTATATTCTATAGCTAACTACTTAGCATTTGAAATCATTCTAAAAATCTATATGTCATATGGTTCTTTTGCAGGATGCCAATCAAAGCTAAAAAACGGGAGGGGAATCGCGGGATCAGGAAATCCCCTTTCATATCTAATATAACTAAAAATAAATTTTGGCAGAAGCCGTGGTCTTCCCCAATAGTTACCATCCCAAACATTTTTATTTTTTCTTATTGTAAAAATGTCACTAAGAGAGAAGATATATAACCAATTATTAGCATCACGGATATTATTAATGAAGTTATTACAGGTTATAGTGTTGTTACGCCCCTCTAAACTGAGGGCGGGTATAATTAAATTATCAATGCTAGTATGATTAGAAATAGTATTTCTAGTAATAAGAGTATTATTAGCAATTATCTGCATTGCTACTTCGTTGCTATCAAAAAGGTTCCTACTAATAATATTACTATTTGAAGTAAAAGGAAGCGACAAATTTGACCAGAGAGTTATACCAACAGAGCAATCTGTAATAATATTTTCTATAATGGTTGTAAAAGATACATGTTCTAGCAATATTCCAGCGGTTGTAAAAATATTATCAACTATGTAGTTATAATTCCCTGCGGTAATACCAATACTCGCATATCCATTGCCCGCAAAGATGTTACCACTGATGTTATTGTTATCACCCATTATTACCCTAATACCACACCAACTACTATTTTGAATTGTAAATCCTGATATATTCACCCAATCTGTGATA
This sequence comes from Thermoplasmatales archaeon, assembly GCA_030672305.1. Taxonomy (GTDB): domain Archaea; phylum Thermoplasmatota; class E2; order DHVEG-1; family DHVEG-1; genus SG8-52-3. Next base: position 2,346 of record DAOVGR010000073.1, read on the forward strand.
GTATTAATAATTATATTATCATTTACACCATCAATAACGGTTGTATCTCTATCTTCACCAATAAGATAGATAGGCTTTTCTATAATTAAATTACTCTCCTTATATGGTGAACTATCCTCATAAACAAACACCGTATCACCATCTGATGCATTGTCTATTGCATTCTTGATCCTTGTATAATTACCTTCTCCTATTCCACCAACATACAATGTATTGCCATCAAAAAACTTGGTATTTGATTTTTCAACAGCCCTACCAGAGGATAAAGTAATACACATTCCAATTAACAAAACCATTATTCCAAAAACAAATCCTTTTTTAAACAAATTGTTTCGCATATTTTTGCCTCTCCTATATTTTATTATCTTATATATCATATTTAATATTTTTTAACGAATAATTTTTAAACTTGCACCATCAACAATAATGAGATTAAAAGTTTTCATCCATTTATTATTATGCGATAATGGACTATTTACCTCATGAGGGTGTTTATTTTCTGTCCTATACCTGGAGTAATAGTTGAAATTAATAACGTGCAAATAAATATTCCAATTAATTTGGCTTTCATACATACTTCCTCCGTTTACATATTCACTTCTGATGGGAATGGGACGAATTTAAGAGATTAAGTTTAAAGCTATCATAAATTGCCGAAAAAAAAGGGAGAGAGAGAGTTTTGATTTAGATTACAATGTTCTTAATCGTTGCATTTATTTGAGAATCCGAATAAATGTTGATTAGCTCTGATGACCCCAATCCTCAAATGTATAATAGAAAAAGGGAAATAGATGTTGTTGAGTTTCTAACCATATTCCATCTTCCCCATTCCATTGATCAGTAATCCATGTATATCTATAAGGGCCGCTAACTACTTCATAAATTATATCTTTAGCCATCGCCCCACAAAATAATTGTATTGGATGTCCCCTGAAAAAGAACATGGTATATAGATACATTTTAGCGAGCCATATAACCCAATTCCAAGAGAAATGTAGTTGAGCTTGCCAATCTAGGAATAAATTGAACGTATCATTTGCTGATTCCCAAGATGATGCACTAAACCACCATTCATGAGGCGCGAAGAAGTACGGGAAAAACCATGTTATCCCTCCATCTGGGTCCGCCTCTTCTGCATCTCTAATTACCACATCTACTGCCGCCGCTATTTCTTCGAGACTCTCTTCCATTTCTGCGTCAAGTTCTGCTTCAGAACCATACTCATCCCAATAATCACATATTGCACTGGTATTATCCCAATTTTCAATGAAAATCTCTTCAATATCCGTAGGGTTTTGTCTAGGCTCAGGCGCATCTGCCATTATCGCAGGTCCTATACCGACTATCAGTAGTAATAGAGTTGCTACAATTCCAAAAATTTTTAATTTTTGTTTCATTTTTTATCACCTATGTCAATTTCGACCTTCCGAGATAATAGGTTCCTTTTAGGCATATTTTTTCCGTCTCGGTCGTCATAACAAATAATTTGATTAAAACTGAAAAACGTAATAGATGAGATAGAGCTTTTAACCTAAGTAAAGAAAACATATATTTTTCTTTGCCTCCCCAAAAAAAATTTTAATATTTAGATTTAAGATGGTTCCTGTTTTAAAGATAATGGAATAATAAGAGTAAATTACAGGTAAAATAGGTGATTATCATTGGTGAAAACATTACTCCCCCATAAGCGTTACAAAAATAATACATCTTAATTCAATATTTAGTAAATACGAAATAAAAACACACAATAATACTTTCATTTTACTTCTTTTTTACTTCTATTTTCCAGTTTTATTTATTAATAACAATTATGTATTTTATATCTGCTATTATAGGGAGATAAATAATATGACTAATCATTATAATGATGATGAATCCATAAATGAAAATTGGTTAGCTGATGAAATTGCTGAGTCAGAAGGAAAAAAAGTAGAAGTAAACATTGCACAAATCAAAGAAATACTCAGAATTACATTAGACATACTCGCTAAAGAGGATTTTCATCATATTGAAAAAACTCTTGAAAAACATGAATAAATGAAATTATAAATAAGGATAAGAAAATAGAATCGTCAAACATATTAATAAATATGAAATTTTTTTTAATTATATGATGGAGATATAATTCTTATGGATATAATAACTGAAATTAATTTAGTTAGTGGAATTATATTTTTTATATATATTCTTCTCTCAGGTCATTATTGGTCTTCCGCTGAACGATGGGCAGATAAACTAAAGAAAATAAATGAGGGAGAAAACGGTAATAAACAAAAAAAAATAACTAAAGAAAGAAAAAAAATACAAAAAAATAGAAAAAACGCTGAAATTCTTTTTAATATTTGTACAGGAATGGGATTATTCACTATAATATTAATAACAATCCCTATTTATATTGAAAATGAATATTATTCTACAATCTGTAAATGGCTATTGCTAATTCCTTTGATAGTTATTGTGTTTTTATGTTTTTGTTGGGCTTTTCGTTTTTATTTTGTTGATATTGACTAAAAAAAAGTATTTTATTGGATTGGGTGAGAAAAATTATTAATTTAAAATATCAACCTAAATTTCCCAAACTCATATTATACAGTACCTTACGGAATGAAGTCAGATAATATGTCAAATAGCTCTAAAATCAATTAACTCTAAGTAGCACCTTGGGATTAACCATTATTTACGTATTCAGTAGTAGCAAAATATATAACAGTTGTTAGTACAACTTTGGCTGCAGCATTTATCTCAGTTACATCAATTATGTCTAATATGTCACCTTTTGTATGTTCTTCACCAGAACGATGGAGCCAATGACCTGCTGTTGAATAGTCTCCTTTATCAAAGCTAAAAATTCCTCCTAAAACATGACCTCTAAAAGAACCTGCATCTGTTGCATCTACCATATCAGAATCATCTAATATATCTACTCCACCATAACCACCACTTAATTGTGTATAATCTATTTCTTCAATTAAATCCTGAAGTTCTTCTGGAAAAGTTCCAAGAGAATATACATGAAATCTAGTATCTTCTTTTGTAATATCTGTATCATTAACGTATCCAAAAGCAGCTGCATTAATACAATGTACAAAGGTTTGCTCGTCTGAATATTGAGATACATAAGACTCAGAGCCCATACGGCCATAGTCTTCTCCTGCCCAAGCTGCAAACTTAAGAGTATAGTATGGTGTTATATTTTCATATTTATCAGCAATATACTTGGCAATTCCCCAAACAACTGAAACACTACCTGAGTCATCTGCGGCACCTTGACACCACACAGAATCATAATGAGCCCCAACAATAACAATTTCATCAACCTCTCCAGGTATCGTTCCAATCACATTTTTACTAACTACATTATCGATATATGAGGATTTAAGATAAAAATCAGCTGTTACTGAACAATCTCCATAATCCTCCATGTTTTGTTTTATTTGAGTTCCAATAGAGCCATTAATCGTTATACCCGGAAGAGATTGTCTAACAAGAAGAGGCATAAAATAAGTATCCTGATGACGATCTGCTAATAAAAAAGCAGTACCTAAAAACAAAAAACGTAATAATGGAACAATCAATGTATAACAATAATCCCCCATGGTGTTATAAATAGGAAAATTTCGACATCTGCTAATTTCGATTAAATATATGAACTTTGTAGTGCTTAATGGTTCACCTATCTCTCCTACCAGATTTTCATAATATCCTAGTTCCTCACAAAAAATATCTTCATATCCTAAAGATATAAGATATTCTTGAAAAGCTTCAACATTTTCTGAAATATTTCTTGAAATATTTGTTGTTTCTAATTCAAAATAGTTGGCAACTTCTTCAAATTCTGCCACATCTGGAATAATCTCTAGCAATGAATAAATCACTTCAGGTACTTTTAAAACTTCGGCATTTTGAAAGTTATGAATCTTAACTGGATTATCCTCTGAGACATATTTAGTATGTACTGGAAAACATTCTAAATATGGTATATTTATATCATCATTTTCAAGATGAATTTCTAGATTATAGTCCTGTTGGCTTTGAACATCAATTTTATTTGTAAATTCAGAACCTTCTATATCGTCATATTCTGCTTCAGGAATTATACCATCTCGTGCAATTTCCAGGTCCCAAAAATCCTTCAAAATCACTGCAGCTTGATCTTCTCCAGGAGTTCCAAATGCTCTACCACGCCAATATAAATTAATATTTTCTAATATAATCCCTGTTAAAGCTTCTCTTATATCTTGCATAAAATTAAAATAATATGTTGTGGCATACAGAGTTCCTGCTTTTTCTTCAACAGTCCCCTGTTCGGCATCTATCGGAAATATTAAAGTAGATATTAATAGCGTTCCAATAATAAACACAGTTGCTAGTGGCCTTAGTCCAATTTTAATTTTATTATTATTCATTTCTTTCACTCCCATAGATTTGATACATTTTCGTGATTTATAATTTTTAATTCCTCCCTCATTAGTTAAAGTTGAGTTGAAATGTCCTACCATATGTCCTTATTTATTAAGATAATTATTTTTAATTTCTTTTTAAATATAGTGGTAAAAAATATGTAATAACAGTTGTAAAATAGTAGTAAAAGTAAAAATTCCTAATTCATCACCACCTGGATTACAGACACATGACCATTGCTAATTCACCTACAAAATTTTTCCACTATTTTATGTCCATATTCCCTCTTTTTTTCTATTATCTTTAAAAATAATTCATTTTGTAAAACTACATCCTAATTTATTATAAAAATTAAAAATATTCTTTTATTTTCCTTGTAATTTACCTCAATATTTCAGTTATCATTATTAATAACAAACAATTTTTTAACTAGGGGTTTAGACTGGAAGTAAGTATGAATTGTTAGGAAAACCTACTTTTTCATCCTTTCCTTCCTCCCTAAAATCTAAACCCCCCTATTGACCCCTTTTTTTCAAAAAATGTTTAAAGAATGTTTCAACTTGTAATATTTATAGAATATAAGGCTAGAAACAAAACTCCAGATACATAATTTATGTGAGAAGCTAAATATTGGTCAAAATAAAACTCGTAAATCCAAAAAGGAACTCAAATTAGAGATTATTAAATTAATTCCAGTTAATTGAAATTTTAATATAAGATTACATCAAATGTTTTTTTTAAATTTTATAAACTAATCCTTATTTGTAAAATAAAAAAAAAGAGGGAGTTGGACTACTGAAACCCTAATCATTGTTTAATTATTTTTTATTTTAAAGTCAATAGAAAAAGACAATTATTTTTAACTGGTAAATACGAAACAATATCGCCCATTTGACTTATAAACTATTAAAGAAAAAGGGCGATTCGAAGATTCATAAAATTATTAAGTGTTCAACAGATATAAAACATCAAAATGTGACGTCATTTAGGCGCTCGAATCCCGATGCGGGCATACTTATAACGCCATCTATACTTATAGGAGAAACCCTTGTTTTTTTACCAGTAAAAGTATATTCAAATCTCGTTCCTAATATTCAAATTAAAAGAAAGAAAAGAAGGATTTTATAGAGTCCATGGAAAATAACGCGGAGATTCTCGTCACTTTTCTCGTCGAAAATCGGAGAGAAAAGGATCCCACCATAACCCCTAGATCACACCCGCAAAATCAGGAGTGAAATACACTCTGTATTTTTGTAATTTGCCATTTCACTCATATAGTATTTTACATTACAAGTTCCCCGAAGGGAGAAACCGGAGTGATAATTAACGAAACCCTTTTTGTTAATCTCCGGTCTCTACTCTTACATGTTTTGTTTTAATTTAAAGTTTTTTCAAAAAAAATTATTTCTGCCTCTCCAAATCTTCTGCCCACTGAGCAAACATCAAGACCTTCCATTTACCAGCAGCATCCAAATCTGGAAACAATGCACTGATAAGTTTCCAATCGTAGATTATTCCATTCTCATCTTTTGCATCTATCATTGACTTCTCAAACTCCTTCAGGAGTTCCAAGTGTTGCTCATAACTAACACCCAGTTTGTAATGAGAATAACTCTTCCAATTTTCCTTTATTTTATCCTTTGATTCCTCAAGTTTTTCTTCTCTTGATTTAAACAATCTCATTTTTTTACCTCTTTAAATTTTTTAAATCAGATATTCTAATAGTTTTATTCTCCCTGTAATCAAGTCTTTTTGAACGATATATTAAAACAGCGATTATCGGAAAACAAAAAGTAACAATACCCCAGAAAATAGGATTCCTATTTTTGTTTAGAGTTTTATATTTAATATCTACCACAACAGCTACTGCTAATATCAAACCAAATATACTTCGTATTAGCAAACCCAATTCATATTCATTCATTTTTTCAACTCCTTTTTAACCACTCTATAAACAGCTATACCAATTAATAATAATCCAATCATGAAAAGCACAATAAAAATCGGAATCCAGATGCTCTCCCGCTTCTGAATCTCTTCATTATGCTGTTCGATATTATCACTACTTTGGTCTATCAATAACTGTTCAAGTTCATACCAACCGTTGTCGTGATATTCTTTGATTGTTGTATTATAATCTTCAATCATTCGTTGGTAATGGTCTATCCCATTCATTGCTGTCAAAATCATAAAGAATGCAACCAGAACTATGAAAACACCCGCCACAGTCATGATTGTATTAACAATTTGTTTCATTTTTTCCATCTTATTACCTCCTCTTCCTTAATCCCAATTTACTTTTTCAAAATCCTCCTTGACATCTTTTCCGACAATATCCAAGTAGACCTGGGTCGTGTTCAGCTGGGAATGTCCCAGGAGCTTTTGCAGTGACCTTAGATTTATGCCCTGCTTCAAACAATGGACCGCAAAACTATGTCTAAAAGTATGAGGATGAACATTTTCTGGTCCATATTTATGGATAACATATCCCACTTGGCGCGGTGTTATTGGAAATATCTTATCCCGCGCTTTCATTTGGTCTGTATATGTCCGTAGGATTCCAAGAACTTCGCGCTCAAGAGGTATCGTTCTGCTCCCAGCTTGAGACTTGGCTGCTCTAATAATGAGTGTATCCTCGACTATATCCTCCTTTTTGAGCGATGTTAGCTCTGAAGTTCGGATGCCAGTCCGCCACAAACATAAAAGCAGAATATAATCACGATATCTCTTTTTTTTGGCTTTGTCCAAAATGTCTGTGATTTCTTCCTTTGTCAGGAATTTAGGAATAGCTCTTTTATACTTTTTATCCTGGTTTTCAAGTGTCTTTTTGGGCATTACTCCTAATACTCAAGCAAATATTTATAATTTCCTATTTTTGTACAAATCGGAAATAAAATGCAAATTATGACAAAATCAGTGAAAGTATAGATGATTTTAAAAAAGAGATAAAAAACGGAAAAAATAAATAAGTATAAACTAAAATTATTGTTTTCTAGGCGGGTTTCCTTTAAAAACAGGTTGAGTACGAATTAGATAGTGAGGGTCACCATATTCATCATATTTATCTGATTTTTGAATATCAGTAATAACGAGCTTTACTAATATTTCAGTTCTATCTTTTTTAATACGATATTTATTCCAAACCTCTTTTTTAACTTTATATTTCATATCAGTCTTAATTATCGAGTTTTTTAACTCATCAGGATAATATTTTCTAGTTTCAGGTTTTCTTATCTTTGGAGAATGAACACCTACTACATTAGTATTATTAAAAGCGTAATTATACCCCCCAGACCCTCCTGGAATTTTTGTTCTAACAATTTTAACCATTACAAATTTTATATGTAATATTGAACCATCTTCGATTTCATATTCATTCCAATCTTCTTTAATGGTATCAAAATCACAATATTCATAATCCTTTAACATTATATTTTCCCTCCAAATCTATTTTTTTTCTTTACACGTCTTTTTTTTATATTTTCATTATCAATTTTTTTAATAAAATCTTGAGCATCATCTATATACTCAAGAGCTTTCACTTTTTTAAAATCTACTTTTAAATCATATTCTGCTAAATTTCTTCTATCAGTTAAAGAAAATAATGTAGATGCCAATCGACTGTATTCCAATCTTTTTAAAAATTCAACTGCTTCTTTATGGTCACCTCGTCCATTTCTAAAATTACTATCAGGATGATTTCTATGTTTTTCTCTAACATGAAGAAAAACGTAATTATATGCTCTACTAATTGACGTCCTGATATTTACTTCTGGATTATTTTCGTCTTGTATTAGTTTTTTACTAAAAAATAAATACTCATTATAATTCATACTTGTCAACATTAGTTAGAAAAATTATCCCTTTATCTTCATTTTCCTCGACAATTTTATTGATTATATCCCAAATTTTTCTTTTTTCATTATTGTTTTTATAATCAATTTTTACTGAGATTACATTTTCCTCCCAATTTGAATCCTCAAAATCATGCCATAGTATAGCTTTTAATTGATAATCTTTATTCAATTTATCTAAATATTTTTTTATTTTGACCATTGATTGTATCAATACTTTACTGAGATAGACATCCTTAAAAATTTTTTCTTTCAATTTATCATCTACATTTTTTAAGATTTCTTCTGCTAATTTATATTTCGTAACATTTTTTATAGTAGAATAAAGTGCTTCATAGAGCATTGATGAGGATACAATAGTAGATACGGATTCTAAAGGTGAAACTGCTAAACTTATAATTTCAGGTTGAATCTGTTTTGGTTGTTTTTCATTAATAATTGTAACAATTCCAATATTCCTATTATTTTGAGTATTAAACATTCCTGGTTTTGGAATTTGTTGAATTGTAAACATAATTGTCACATTATTTATTGTTGTATGTATATATTCTTTTTCCTTTATATAATCTTGTTGGAAAATACAATTCTTCAAATAAATAGTTATTAAGTACTTTAAGGTATGAGATAATTCTTAAATAATCATGTTACATTACTTGTTGAAAGATATAAAAGTGAACAAAATATTAAAGGTTTAATAAGAAACGAACAATTTCAATTTTCATTTTTTTTCATCCCTCAAAACCAACCATTATGTCCGTTGTATTTTATCATGAAATTCTTCTAAAGTTATTTCTCCTCGTGCAAGTCTTTTCTTTAAAATTTCTACAGCATCATCCTTGTTGCCTTCCTGAATAATAATGTTTTTAGCTTCAACAACTTGAGCTTCGATAAACTCATTCTTTGCACCAATAAGTTTCTCTTTGAAAATCTGTGTTGCTTCTAAGTTTCCAATATAGAAATTATAGATTTTAGCCTGATTTGCACTACCATGAACTTGGACGTTTAATTGTTTGGATATTAAACCAGAAATTGATATACTAGTAATAAGATTTAAAGAGTATCCAAAAATAACATGAAGACCCTTAGAAAACCAATCTGGTTTCTTCAAAAACATAAATCGTTTATTTGTTATAGCTAATACTCCTGAGCCTTGTCCTATCATTTTGCCATTAATAGCTTCTAGTAGTTCTTCACCTCTTTTTAATATCCCAGATTTATGGATTTCAGATGTTTCCATTTTCCGCTCCCAATTATTAAAATTAAAAAAATCTTCTCGCAGAAATTATAAACCAAACCATTGCAACGATAACTGCAACTAAACCACAAATAAAACCTGCTAAACCATATTTATCTCTTGGTTTACCCCAATATGCAATTGCTCCAAAAATTATAGCTAATATACCTAGAATAAAACCAATAAACCATAATAGTAAAGTACTTGACATTACTACTGAAATAATACCTAAAACAAGTCCTGCAATTCCAAAACCTGAATGTTTTATTCGCTGTGGAGAACGTGCATAATGTTGTTGAGTTTGTTGAACAGGTTGATTTACCATTGTTGCACCACAATTACCACAAAATTTAGAGTTATCTTCTATTTTATTTCCACATTGATTACAATATGGCATTTTCCTTTCCTCCCATAATGTTAAAACTATTAACAAATAATCATTAATAAACTCTAGGATAACAAATGTTAACTTTTTTTGTTACAAATTATAAAGCGTGTTGCGGTATAGACTAATTTGCAAAATAGGCAATTTTCGGCATATGCCGAAATAACAGGCCCAGAAGGTTAATGATAAAGCCTTAATCCCTATGAGAACGCCTCTCAGAGCTTTTTTAAATAAGCCGTGAATAAAAATAGGGGCTGTTTATGTTAAAAATCACAATCGGCATTAATCTAAGCTAGGATTTTTGTTGGCACATTCGATTTCAGCTTTGCGATGTACCTCCTGAATTGTCTTGATATCACTGATGCCGCGATACTTTTCCATTTTGCTCTTGAGGCACTCATAGAACTGCTCTAAAGAAATACATTCTTTCTTCTCTCTTTGAAAGTCAGAATCAATCTCGATTTTTACTGTCCGGATGCTCATATTTTTTTATTCCTTCCTCATTTTTTTTTTGTTGGTGAAATGCCCCCTCAGGGAAAATTAACAAAAACCTGAGGAGGTCATATAGGGTTATGCCACCCATATTTGGCAAACTTGGAGCGATGCAATCATATAAATCTCAATATTTTTAATATATTAAATCCTAGGCTAAAATTAAACGGCCTCCACTGACAGTCCTTTGAATCTCGCTGAAGGTTTGAACCGGTGGACTGGTTTGACTTGCGACCGTGTATGGGTCACGATATCCTGGATATGGTTTCATTGGAGCCTCTTTTACAGGGGGACTAGTGATTGATGCCTCCTTATAATCTAGACGGTCTCGGGCTTGAGGGTCAAGTCCTGCTACGTGTTGCCGGTATTCAGTATTGCTGCTTCTCCCCTGAACGCCTCTGCTCAGATAAGCCTCTCTGCGACCCTCAGCAGCACGTCTCTGTTGAGGTGTTAACCCTCTTTGGTTGATTCGAAAAGGTCTCCTTACCATAGATAAAGTCGTTTTTGGAGCAAGGATATTAATCACACCCATCAAAGCCAATCCAATCCCAGTAGCAAAACCAAAATTGGATTTTTTAAATTTAGAAACCAAAGCGATTATACCACCAGCTGCGACGCACCCTAGTTGACTTGCCTTATTGACATTCAAGGGAACATACGGAATAGTAAAATCCAGCCCTGGAACCTCTCTCAAAGCCGCTCCCGTACCAATTCCAACAGTAAATCCTATAATTGTCTTAGTTTTCTCATTTTTTTTCATATTTTCATCAATCTCCAAATGTTTTTTCTCAAAAGGAGAAAAGGAGGTCAAAGTTGGGACTTAAAAACCCCCCGTTTTTTAATCTAGTGAATGATTGTTTATGCTTTTTTTTCTTCCTTCTGAGAGGTAATTATATTTGGCAAAACCCTAAAGTCTCAGGCGAGCACCCGTTTATAGTTGATGGCTGTAGGTGTTAATCCCAGTGCAGGACCAGCTCGTTGTGGTGCTGTTGCTCTTCGGGGTGCTACAGTTCGATATGGGGCACGTCTTATCGGTCTTATGTTCCCTCTAGCACGAGCTATATTAAGCGAAGGCGCTGGAAAAATCCCATTGAACAAACCAAAAACTATTGAAGAGAACGCAAACATAGATGTGAAAGATTTTAAGGGTCCACTACCAAAGATTTTAGTCATTTGAGAAAGACCTAATATAACAGCCCCTCCAATCATTAATCCACCGGTAGAAATCCTATTAAAGGGCATCGGAATATACGGAATTACTATTCCATAAGAATCCAGAAACTCCCTCGCAATAAAACCTGCAGCAATCCCTGTACCAGCTCCCATTGCGATGCTTATCTTGCCTTTACTAAATCTAGTTCTATTACTCAATTTCACTTCACCTCATCATATATTTTATAAGTTTTACATCGAGTAATAGGTATTTAAATCTATTTAAAAGGATAAAAAAGAATAGGTTTTAAATAAGAGGACTTTTAGATTCCTACTGTACGATTTTTAAGGCTCAAAAATATCATATTCAATGAATATTTCTAAAATCCATCGGACATACTCATTGTAAGACGGGTATTCTATGAAGCCTAAATCAGCCAAACGTGTCTCAGCCTGAGCCATCAGACATATTGCTCTAACATCTTTTATCAAAGATTCAATGACAGGCTCAGGACGCTCATATTCTTGCATGTTTCAGACCTTCTTATCACCTATGTGCTATTTCGGTTTTAATGTTTTTCCTTAAACTTTTCCTTGGCTGCGTTTTAATTTGAACAAAGTTGCAAGTTTGCTTCTAAAAGTATAATATTCTTGGTCAAATTCTGTTAGCATTTCAGTCAGTAAAATTTCAGTTTGCAATTTGTTCTCACTAGGTTTCAATTCAGTAACCATTTAGCTTTTCACCTCCTTATCAGTTTTTTCTGTGGGAATCTTCTCCGAACAGGCCGGATTTCTACAAAAAAGTTTTGATTTCCACGTACCAGAAATGTTGCTGTTGAAAACATCGCACCCACAGGAGCTACATGAACCTAAGCGCTCCTCTTTTGGTTTAGATTGAGATGGAACCAGTCTGCCAGTATCCTTCAGCAATTCCTTATTAGTATCAGATGATGATGGTTCGACTATCTCAGGTTTTTTAGGTTTATCCACTATCGGCGGAGTTGATTTCTCTTCAGATGGACCTTGTTTTAACAAAGTCAGATACCCCTGCGAATCGAGTTTCATGACCGTTTTGCAAACGCTGCATGTAAAAGGGGATTCAAGCGGAATATCTTGAGTTAATAACAGCTTGTGATTACAGGATAAGCAAGTTATTTCCTCATCCGTAGGCGGAGGAGCTTGAAATCCAGATGGGGCGCCGGGAATCGGCTGCTGGTCTAGCGGTGGTGGACTCCCCACACCTGATAAACCTCGGCCTACAGCCTCGCCACCTTTTTCGATTAGTTCTGTAGCAATATCCTTATATCCCGCTAGTTTTGCCGCATCCCTCTGCGCCTGTCTTTCATCAAGAATCAGCTGATGTTCACTTTTTTTCAGCTCCACATAATTTTCACCCGTCATCTGAATACCCTGTTGGCTACCTTGCTGTTCCCTCATAAGTTTTAATACTTCTTCTTTTGTGAGTTGCCCTTCTTTCGCTTGAAGGATTTGCATCACGATTTCACCGATATAATTTTTATCTGGAATCATGCTTTTTATATCTGTTAATTCTTTGTTCCTGTTATTTTCCTCCATTACTTTTATTGTTGCTTTAAGAGTTGCATTTTCAGTCTCAATTTTTTGCCGTCCAGGGTCATAATATGATTGCCTTGGCTGGTTGTATTGTTGTTGCATCCCGGTATCATAATTCTGCCTGTTAAGGAAGCTCTGATGAACATTTTTTGATAATTGATACTGCTTCAATGCATCAGAATAAATCTCGGCAATCATATTAGTCGTGGTCGCAGATTTTATTCCACTGACGCCGTGCAAAGTTCTGTTGAAGGCCATAGGGTCTGGTAATCCATGCATGCGACATTGGTCCACTAGAATTTGAGTTGGTCGCTTACCGAGATTGTATTGTTCAAGGAAGGATGAAAAAAATTCTAAATCTGACATATCCCTATACGATTTTATTATAGTCCGTGGTGGTGGTATCTGCTGACCCCAGGCCTGTTGCTGCTGTTGCTGGGGTGGATTCCATGTCACACCTTGGTTCTGCCCAGGCGGAACTTCAGGGAATGGTTGTTGTATATCTTGCACTGATGGGGGCATTTCATCAGGGGTTTCTGTTGAAACATGGGCCTCTGGAGCTTGTTTTTCAGGGGATTTCCATCTGTCTTGTATAAGGGAAGTCATATATTCCTTTAAACTCATTTTCTTCTCGGCTGCCTCTTTTCGAAGGCGTTTGTTACTCGCTTCATCTAGCCTAAAGTTTATTGGGCTTTCTTGTGTTTTTTTCGACATATTTTATACCTCTTTTTTCAATTTAGACTCTAGGTTATAACCTAGATTTTAATCTTATTTTTTTTACATAGCCATATATTACTGATTATCCATGTTTAGATTTCCTTTGCTTTTTACGTTTAGAATCTATGTTTTTCTTATGTTTGAACCTAGACGGAAGCCGGCGAAGAAGTTTCACATTCCTCGACCCACATTCTGAGCAAACTCTAAATCCACCATGAGCGCGAATGTTTGATGGAACATCAAATTTGAAACCGCAAGATTGACATTTAAAAAACCTCAAATTCATACAAATCTCTTCCCCTTTTTTGGTTTGGGTGTTCCCCTCATCAGTCGTCCACAATGTTCGCAGTATATTATTATCGAAGTTGTAAATTTTAGTTTGGAGCCACATTTTTTGCATGTAAAATTTATAGGCATGCTTTGTTCATCTCCTTTTTTTTCTGATTGGCTCGTAGTACACCAAGCGATATTTTACGGCGGGCTTCAGGATTGTTTTTAAAGTATCTACGATGTGCTTCTGAATTGATTCTTCTGTGCTTTTCAGTCCGGATATATTTACCTGTTGGCAAGATTACTCCCCCTCAAGTTCAATCATGAGGTTGCTTGCATTCTGCCTGATGATATTGCGTTTGGACTCTAGTAGAAGAAGGAAGAAATCAAGTTCCTCCTTATTCTCAAATTGGACCAGGGCATGCCTTTTGTTTGACCCTGCTTTAGCATATTCCAATATTTCTATCATTTATTGATTGCCTCCACTTCTTCAAATGAATAATCCTTATCAGAAAAACTCCAATCACAATTAGAGCATGCAAGCCTGAAACCAAATCGTTTCCCTTCTATGTCGAACAATGTCGATATGGGCCTGAAGATAAGCCTTTCTCCACAGTTGGGGCATAGGCCTTCCTTAACACTCATCAATCATCACCTAGCTCCCGGAAATCTTCAAGCGTAAACTTGTCTTCCCTATGCTGCTCCTCAATCTTCTGGAAATGTTTGTGACCTTGCAGATTTATTCCAAACTTAGAATTCACACGTTTGGTGTTATAGATGTCACCATCATGTTTTTCAAGATACCCACAAAACTCTGTATATCTCTCCTTAAGAATGTCTTCTTGTTTGTTCTTTTTACTAATATTTCTTATTTTCTTAGCCAACAGGTCTTTCTTGGTTTCCAATTCCTTCTCAGCATCACTGATTTCTCTTTGCATCCTGGCAATAGATTGGTCTTGATAGCTAAGACCAGCTTCAAGAGAATCGATTAGGAATCTTGTTCTTTGCCCCTTCGGTATTAAGGAAAGGCGTTTGTACATCTCTGGAGGCATACGAAAACTATAATGAACTAAATCAGAGGGCATATTATATTTCACCCCCGATAAATATAGGATTCTTATGAATATCTATATAAAAAATGTAATTGTATTGTATTGTGATGTATCGCTCCTCGTTATTTTTTGTTTGAATTTCACAGTCTTTTTCAATGGAGCAAATGCTTCTACGGGAGTAACTTAAAGGTTTCTGGCTTTCTGCAAAATTGATTTTTGTGCCTCTCTTTTCCAAATGTGCGACACAATGAGGCATCATACGGTGCCTCTCTTTTACAAATGTGCGACACAGGGCTTTATATATGATATACAAAGTGCGACACAAATTGGGTTTCTGTTTTCTTGTCGTGCGACACAAAATGTTGAATAAAACATTTATTAATATTTTAATGTCAAATTTTATTAATGAATTTGTTTTAGCTTTTTTGTGTAGAGTTTTGTAAAAAAACATCTCGTTCACAATTTAAAAATAGTAAAATGGAAATATATAATACTTATGTTTTTTCTCCCGTTGTCACTTTGTACAATGATTTCTACGAGAAGGGTTGTCAAAAACCTATTTTTTCGCTAAAATCGTAATAGTTGTGTCATATCAAAAAACCATAAAAAAAGACGTAAAAAGGCGGGATTTGTGTGAACGAGAACCCCGCCCTTCCAATTATAAGCGATTCAGCTGCCAGCAGAATGCCAAAAAGAAGAAAGATGAGTGCGAATATATAGTTTTGGATTATTTATTTGACTCCAATTAATTCTGGAATCATAGCTACGACATCATCCAACCGTTTTTTCAGTTCTGAGATTTCACGAGCATGTTGTTTTTCTAAGGTTTCCTTCTGTTTTTGTAATAGTTCATATGTTGGCTTTGTCTCTTTTGCATCCTTTTTTAGGTAGTCCTCTACATCTTTAGATTTTGAATGGTCATAAATCTGCATCATCGCACTGCCTTTGGTGTATCCGTAGTTTTGTTCTATGAGTGACTGGGGCATCCCTTCCTTCCTTGCCAGGGTCACCCTTGAATGTCTACAGTCATGTGGAGTTATTCTCCTCCTTAGGTTCTTGTCTGAATGTTGTCTGAGATATATGCTTACGCTGGTAGCCTTGTATTCTGTTCCATAGTTGTCTGTGACAAAAAGTGCTTTGTCTTTTTTGTCTTTGTTCGGGCTATATGATTCATAGTATTTCAAAAGATGTTCACTTCGCCCTCTGTAAATTACATCTCTGGTGAAGGTTTTGCTGTCTGTAACTGTTATCTTGGTTACCGTTCCATCAAAGGAAACGCCATCGCCTTTGATAGACACGAGTTCAGAAACTCTCGTTCCGAAATTATATAATGTTTCAATCAATGCCTTTTGAACTGGGAGTCTCGCTGTCTCTATGAGCTTGTTTAGTTCCTCGGGGGTCACGATTCTCTGCCTGTATTCCACATCATCGTACATCTTTTTCAATCCTTTTTTTATTTTTTTAATTCCTCTTACGCAGTCAGGTAGCCGTTCATTGATTTCTAGGTCGTATACCCACCTGTAGAATGCCTTAATTCGGGTCAGCCTGTCATCCCTTGCTTTAGTGGAATATCGGCCCAGATACTTTAGTACATCCGTTCTGGTTGCTTTTTTGAATGGTTTGTTTAGGCTCTTGTTGTATGTCACAACAATCATTTTGTAAAGTACGTTTGTTTTTGTGTTTGTGCTTCCTTGTACATTTTTTAGGAATTCCATATAGTTCTCAATGTTGTCATGGTTGTTTTTATCAGCTTCAAAAAAAGTTGGTTTTTGGGTTTCGTTTTTCATAATTATCAATATTTAGGAATGCAATCTTTATATATAAAGTTTCGTAGATTACTATATGTTTCGCTCGACAAATTTGTAATTTGCTATAAGTAAAAAATAATTGTTTTATCTAATGCAAATTATTTAATAAAAGATAGGATTAAGTATACTTTTATTAGGTCAGTTCATATATCAATTGTCTATCTTTACATAAGAATTTAATCTTATTTTCACGAGACAACCAACCAACTGCAGAATAAATATCTTCAATTTTTATATCTGTTACCTTAGTTATAGTTGAAATATCCGCCGGTCCTTGTAAATCAAGTAATCTCCATATCTTTCCCGCATTATCTCCAATTTCATTTGTTAAATTTGTACGTCCTAGTTTATAAAAATTCATCTCTTTAGAAATTTTATTTTCACGGGCAAGCCAACCAATACCTATAAAAAAATCATTTAAAGATAATTTTGTATTCTTAACAATTGAAGATTGATTTAAAGATCCATATATGTCAAGTGTATTCCATATTTTGCCAGCATTACACCCAAAATCTTTTTTAGATAATTTAGTAGTGAAGTTTATTTTTTTTATAACGTTTTTTTCTTTAAAATTTTGTTTTTTTAACCTAGTTTCTTCATATTTCCTTTCAATTGCAGCAATTTCTCTATCAATTCTTCTTTGCTCCACAGTATCAGGTATTTCTTGTAGAAGTTCCCATGCTGTCTTTTTATTTTTTGTATTATGATTAATTTTTGCACTTAACAATATTATCACCTTATTACCTGACCTTGACAAATATTCAATTATAATGCTATATTTTTTCGTAAATAATATTTATAATTAGTCTGTTAAAATGTCAAATTGTAAAAATATAAGTGTGATTTAATAAATTTTTAAAAACTTGATTTAAGTGTGAAAAAAAACGTACTTCCCTTTCCAGAACCTTTACTTTCCGCCCAAATCTGTCCACCATGTTTCTCTACAATTTGTTTACAGATAGACAGACCTAAACCACTAGAATCAAGATCATGTCTAGAAATATCAGTTTTATAAAATTCTTCAAAAATATGAGCAAGTTGAGCTTTATCTATACCTACACCATTATCCTTAACAGAAATTGTAATAACATCTTTTTCCGTTTCTGCTGCTATGGTTATAATACCTGAATCAGGAGTGTTTTTAATAGCATTTGAAAGGAGGTTGTTAATAATTTCCTCAAAATAGAGTTTATCTGCTTTTACAACTATATTTTCATTTATTTTATTATCAATGTTTATATCTTTATTATCATAAATTGTAAGCTGATTTTTAATACAACCTTTGATTTCTTCTTTCAAATTTATATCTACAATATCTAGAACTTCAGAGGATTTATAAATAGTTTCGAATTGTAGAGTTTTTTCAACCAAATTCTTCAATGTATTTACTTTATGATTAAGCAATCGAATATTTTCTTTTGTTTTAGGATCTTTTTCTTTTTTTTCCAATAAAGGAAGAAATGCTACTAATGGAGTTAAAGGAGTTCTTAAATCATGACTAAGACGATAGATAAATTCATCTTTCTCCTGTAAAAGTTTTTCAACTTCAGCAGTTCTTTTTTTAACTTTTTGCGCTAGTTCCTGATTAAACATTTCTAGTTTTTCATTTGCTTTTTTTAATTTAATATCAGCTTTTTTTCGCTCTGTAATATCTCTACATATTATGACCGTACCTATTTTTTGATTATTATCTTTAATAATTCTAGTGCTGACTTCTGCAAAAATTTTTTTGCCATTTTTATGTTTAAGCTCCAATTCAACCAGATTTAGAGTCTTACTATTATTTATTGAATTTCTAAAAAGCTTAATCATTTTTGGTAAATCTTTAACTTTTAAAACCCCAAGTGATGTAAAATTTTTCCCAATTATTTCATCTCGTTTGTAACCAGATAAATCCTCAACTCTTTTATTTATATCAACTATCTTTCCATGCTTATCTAAGTAACCAATAGTATCACTAATATTTTCAAAAATTATCCTAAAATCTTCTTCACTTCTTCTAATTTTTTCTTCAGCTTTCTTATGTTCACTAATATCTAAAAAAGATGCCATCATGCATATTGGCTTACTAAACTCATCTCTAACTAAACTTGCTGAAAGCTGAACATCAAATAATGAACCGTCTTTTCTTTTTGCAGTCAATTCATTGACACATCCTTCCTCTTCAAATAATTGTTTAATTATCTCTGAAGCTACTTCTTTATTCCACCAAAAATCGACTGCATTTTTTCCTAGAATTTCACTGTCGTCAGTATATCCCCACATTTTTAAAAAAGATGGATTTACATATGTCAGGCGTCCATTAAGATCAGAAATGGCAACAGCATTAATAGATGAATCAATGGCTCTATCTTTTATCCTTATTTCATTCTCTATTCTTTTACGGTCAGTAATATCCTTAAAAATACCGATAGATCCAGAAATCTTGCCATCATGGTTTTTTAAAACACTTAATGATAAATCCACATCGATGATCTCATTATTCTTTTTTAACATCTTTGTTTCCATTTGATATTTCAAACCTTTTTGTCTAATATTTTCTGATCGAATTTTTTGCCATTCTTTTGAAGGATAAAGAGATTTTACAGGTTTCATAAATAAATCATCTCTACTCAAACAGAGTAGATTTTCAGTGAATTTATTCCAAGAGATTATTCTTTCATTTTCATCAGTAAGTGTTATTGCAATAGCAGAATTTTCAAAAATCGTACGGTATCTTTCCTCAGATGTTTTTAATTCTCTTTCTGTTTCCTTAAGCTTTGTAATATCCTTAATAATACCAACTGATCCTACTGTTTTTCCTTCCCTTCCTTTTAAAACACATAAGGATAATTCGACATCAAATAATCCTTGATTTTTTCTAATCATCCTTGTTTCCATTCTATATTTTATTCCTTTTTTCCGAATATCTTCTGCTCTAATTTTTTGCCACTCTTCAGATGGATATAATGAACTAACTGATTTTAGATACAACTCATTTTGAGTCATATTAAGGAGTTCTTCAGTAAATTTATTCCAAGAAATAATCCGCTCTTTATTATCAACCAATGTTATTGCTATAGCATAGTTTTCAAAGATTGTTTTATATTTTTCTCCAACGCTTCCAAAATCATCTGCATTTATACTTTCATCAAAATCTTCAATCATATGACTGGAATTTTCTGAATTTTTTTCAATCACTTTAGTAGGGGCCTTTAGTTCTTCCATAGCACTTTTAATCATATTGTATAATAATCCAAGTTTTTCAGCCTCTCTTAACTCTTTTACGATATCAGGTTCTTCCTTCATAGGAGCAATCCTCAAAATACGTAAAAATTAATTAAAAAAATCAATCTATTACACTTATGTAAATTAATACACATTCTTCTATCCCATCACGTCTAGTACTATAGTAAATAGTAATATATTCCTAATATAAAACGCCTTTGTAAAAAATATAATTTTTACGATTTATTTATTAAAAATAAACATTAAAGTAACGTCCTCTCAGGTATAAATGCCTGAGCGTCCAAATGAACGTGTTTTGTTGTAGTTGGAAAAACATCTAACATGGTTTGTTGGAATTGGTGTTCTCGGACTTAGTGCATCACTGTTTCTGCATCAGTATCTCCAACGCTCCGATAGAACTTTCCAGGACTCAAGAAATGCCTTGAATGGTATCTGCATCTAAAATGGGGTTTTCTTTTGAAAAGCTCTCTGGATGAAGCACCTTTCAAAAGTTGCAGAGCTTTTGAAACACTCATCGTTGAAGGTATTTCAACAACAGTATGAATATGATCTGGCATAACACTTAGTTCGTTTATCTTAATTTTATGTCGTTCAGCTACCCCTCTCAAAATTTCTTCACAAAGCTTTTTATTTTCCTCTCGCTTAAACATATTGTACCTATACTTAGGACACCATTCCAAGTGGTACAAATTCTGGCCAATACTATGGCTTCCGCTAACTAAATTCATAAAATCATAGCTCCTAGATAGGTCTCCTATAGCACTCGCCTTTGGCGAGTGCACCTGTCCAAGGAGTAAAAACATTTACTATAAGAAAAGTGTTTATTTTGAGAGAAACAAGCGCGATTCATCCCCCTATTAAAAGTTTGGGGGTTTCTCGTTTACAACGTGTTAATAATTAAAATGCTTATAAACTTTAACAATTAAAAAGAGGGAGAAAAAGAGGGTTTCATAGTATACTATAATTCCTGTATTCGTATATGGTTTATCGATCAATAAAAAAATGATAGAATGGGTTTTGATCTGTTTGTGGGTGTAAGGAAAGGGAAATTGGGGAAAAAAACCACCTCCCCCACAACTTTTCTTAACAATAAATCATAAATCTTTGATACTTACAGTTCCATACAACGTTGATAAATAATTTGGAGGTCCATCTGTAAGACATACTTGTTCGCTAGATGGTTTTCTTTCTATCATTATTGTTTCAACATCTTTGCTGTTTAGTCCTAGCGTTCTTGTAAGTTCGTTGAGCTTTCTCCATTTTATATTGCTTTTTTGTAGCATGGTTACATAGTATAAAATTGTTGTTTTTATAATAGCCGACGGAAATGGTGAAGATTTTTATATTTTGACGAATATTAGGTCATTATGACCAATATCATACGTGAAATTTTGAAGATACTTGACAATAATCCAAGCATTTAAAGAGAGTTTTAATCTTTTACTTTTGACTACCTCATTTCAACTCTTAAAACATATGAACACACAACTTTTTGTTGATGCTTACCAGGTTGTGTCCCCATTGTAGTCAAAATAAAAGAATCAATTACTTTATTCGTATTGAAACAGAGGATGGAAAACCATACTATGCAATCTGCAAGGATTGTAGGGGGGAAAACGTTTATGGCAGAAAAAGGCAAGTAGGTCTGGATAAATAGAATATTTCCACGAACTTCAAAAACCTCCAAAAATGTTAATATGACTGTAAAAGATTCAATAGTTGTATGAAAACAGAACGTGGTAAAGTCAGATTAAATTGGTTTTGGGGGTGCATAGGATTCTGTGGAATCTTAGGATTTATATTGAAGGAACCGTTGTATTATGTGTTCTTTGCGTTCTTTTTATTCTTCCTAGAACCCTTCCTTAAAAAACCTAAAAAGTAAATAACAGTAGATGCTAAGGTAAAAAAATGAGAGAATAGGGATGGATAGGTTTGTGAAGGATTAAGGCAAGTTAGGTATGTTTTGGATAAAACAGTTTTCTCTACAAACAACTCCTTAGTAATGATAACAGTTTATATCTTTAAATAGGTATCTTATTAAAATTAACATAATTTAAAAAATTATTATATTCTTTTGAATTTTTGTGCATTTTAATTTTGGTAAATTCATGAATATTGTTAATTTTTTTAAAAATAAGAGAGAATAAATAAGATAAACAGAGCAATTGTAAGTTCTAGTTTTTCATCTATTCTGTTAATTAAAGAAATATTTAATTATCCATAAAATATTCGAAATAATTGAGAAGATTGATGAAGGATATAAAACGTATCATAATACCAGTTGATAATACTGAAGATTCTAAGGAAGCCGTTAAACAGGGAGCTTTTTTTGCAAAATTGTTGGGAATAGATGCAAAGATAATTACAATAAATGATACTCATCAGTTTATTTCTTCTGTAGTATTAGAAGAAAAATTAAAAAAGGAAGCCTCTGCATTTCTTGAAAATTTCAAGAAAATTGCAGAAGATTTAGGAGCAAATATTGAAACTCAGTTGATTGTTGGAAAACCTGCAGAAGAAATAGTAAAATTTGCAAAGGATGATGATTTAATAATTATCGCGCATCATGATAAATCTAGAGGTTTTGATAAGGTAATGGAGAAAAGTGTATCAAGAGATGTTGTTAACAACGCTCCATGTTCTGTTCTAGTTATAAAATAAAAACAATATTTCATTGGTAAATAAGAAATACTACTTTTTAATTTATAGTCGATTTGTACATACATGGCAAAACAAGATTATTATGATATTCTTGGTGTAAAGAAAGATGCGAGTAAAGCTGAAATCAAGAAAGCCTATCGTAAATTAGCATTGAAATATCATCCAGATAAAAATCCTGATAAAGCAGCTGAAGAAAAATTCAAGGAAATATCTGAAGCTTATGCAGTTTTATATGATGATGAAAAACGTAAATTATATGACCAATATGGTCACGCAGGTATAGATCAACGCTATAGTTATGAGGATATATTTAGGGGAGCAGATTTTGGCGACATATTCAGAGGCAGGGGTTTCGATTTTGGTTTCGGATTTGATGACATTTTTGAACGTTTTTTTGGTAATAGATCAGGGTTTAACAGACAAAGTCCTCAAAGAAGACGAGGTATGGATTTAAGATATGATATTGAGATTAGCCTTGAAGATGCATATAACGGTTTAGATACTGAAATAAATGTTCCTAGAACTGAAACTTGCGATAATTGTAATGGAAGTGGAGCTAAGCCAGGTACTAATCCGAAAACATGTTCTCAATGTAATGGCACAGGTCAATCAAGACAGTCTAGAAGAACAGCATTTGGTATGTTTACTCAAATATCAACTTGCCCTAAATGTCATGGAGATGGGACAATCATCAAGGATTATTGTCCTAAATGTAATGGAAAAGGTATAATTCAAAGAACACGTAGTATCGAACTAAAAATCCCAAAAGGAGTTGACGATGGCTCACAACTGAGACTCTCAGGAGAAGGAGAAGCAGGATCTTCAAGTGGGAGCAACGGTGATCTATATATTGTAATACATATAAAAAAACACCCAAAATATAATAGAAGAGGATCAAACCTTCATATGGTTCGAGAGGTATCCTTTCCTGAGGCTGCGTTAGGTGGAAAAATTGATGTTGAAACTCTTGATGGAACCTTAGGAAGCTTAAAGATACCTGAAGGGACACAAAATGGTGATATATTAAAAATAAAAAATAAGGGAATGCCAGAAATACACGGTAGAGGTTTTGGTGATTTGTATATAGAGATTCATATTACTATACCAAAGAAATTAAGTAGAAGAAGTAAAAAACTATTAGAAGAATTAAAAGATGAATTAAAAAATACTGATTAAATAATTCTTTTAGTCTTTTTTATCAGTCTTTTTTTTATCAGCTTTTACTTTAAAATCAGCATCGATTGTTTTATCATCACCTGTTGGTTTTCCTGACCAAGATTCGTCTTGAGTAGTACGTTCAGTATCACTTGTTTTTTGTTGCTGTTGAGATTGTTGAGCAGCTTGCTGATAGATTGAGGCAGATGCTTTCTGAAGTATTTTTGATAGTTCATCTGTTTTTTCTTTTATCTTATTTATATCGTCACCAGATAAGCTCTCTCTAAGTTCTTTTAAGCCTTTTTCTAGATTATCTTTATCATCTTTTGACAGTTTATCTTTTAATTCATCAAGAGTTTTTTGTATTGTATGTACCATTGCGTCTCCATTGTTTCTGATTTCCACTTTTTCTTTTCGTTTTTTATCCTCTTCATCGTGTTCTTCTGCTTCTTTTTTCATTTTTGTAATTTCTTCATCTGATAGTTTTGTAGAACCAGTAATTTTTATATTCTGCTCTTTTCCAGTTCCTAAATCTTTTGCTGCAACATTGAGAATTCCATCTGCATCGATATCAAATGTTACCTCAATTTGTGGAATTCCACGAGGTGCAGGTAGTACCCCATCTAGGTGAAATCGACCGAGACTTTTATTGTCTGTTGCCATTGGACGTTCCCCTTGTAATACATTGACGTCCACACTTGTCTGATTATCTGCAGCTGTTGAAAAAATCTTACTTTTTTTAGTTGGAACTGTAGTGTTTCTATCTATGAGAGCTGTTGAAACTCCACCTAAGGTTTCAATACTCAATGTTAAAGGTGTAACATCCAATAATACAATATCCTTATCTATGTCCCCAGAAAGAACTCCTGCTTGAATTGCTGCTCCAACTGCTACACATTCCATTGGGTCTACATTACGTTTTGGTGGTTTTCCAAAGATTTCTTCTACCTTCTTTCTTACAAGAGGGATTCTTGTTGAACCACCTACAAGTACGATATGATCTATGTCCGATGGTTTCAGCTTAGCATCTTTTAGAGCTTGCCTGCAAGGTTGTTCTGTTTTTTCAACATAGGAAGATATGATTTCTTCTAACTTTGCACGTGTAAGCTTCATTTCAAGATGTTTTGGTTCTTTATTTACTACTGTTACATAAGGTAGATTAATATCAGTTTGAAGTGTTGATGACAGTTCAATTTTTGCATTTTCTGCAGCTTCATAAAGTCGTTGAAGGGCTTTAGGATCTTTTCTTAAATCGATATCATGATTTTTTTCAAATTCTTTGGCAAAATAATCAACAAGAGCTTGGTCCATATCTGAACCGCCAAGCTGTGTATCTCCATTTGTTGATAAAACCTCAAAAACTCCTTCTCCTACTTCCATAAGAGTTATATCAAAGGTTCCTCCACCAAAATCATATACAGCTATCTTATGATCTCCTTCTTTATCAAGACCATATGCAAGTGAAGCGGCGGTTGGCTCATTTATTATACGTTTTACATTAAGACCTGCAATTTTTCCAGCATCTTTTGTGGCCTGACGTTGATCGTCATTGAAATATGCAGGAACTGTTATTACTGCATCATTAATTTTTTCTCCAATATAATCTTCAGCATCCTTCTTAATTTTTTGAAGAATAAATGCACTTATTTGCTCAGGGCTATAACTCTTACCACTTAACTTAACTTTTTCACCTCGCCCCATCTTTCTTTTAATACGATGGATTGTACCTTCTGGATTTGTAACAGCTTGTCGTTTGGCTGCTTCACCGACTAGCATTTCGCCATCTTTTGTAAAAGCAATAACAGATGGAAAAAAAGGTTGTCCCTCTGCACTTTTAATTACAGTAGGTTTTCCTGCTTCAATTACAGCAACTTCAGAATTGGTGGTTCCTAGATCAATACCAATTATTTTTCCCATACAAATTCACCTCATATTCAATTTTCTTTCTTTTTAGCAACTATTACATGAGAAGGTCTAAAAAGTTTATCATTTATCATATAGCCTTTTTTTACCTCCTCAACAATAACATCATCCTCACAATCATCTTTTTCAAGAGTAGTAACTGCATTATGAAGGTTATGATCAAATTTTTTTCCGATACATTCAATACATTTTATTTGTTCTTTTTCAAAGAATTTTTCAATGTTATCAATAATTAATTTTAAACCCTCTTTTGGATTTTTATCTTCATATGCTTTTTTTAATAATTCATTAAGATCAATTAATTCGGATAGATATTTTTGTTTTGTTTCGATTTCTTTAAGTTTTGATTCTTTTTCCATTCTTTTTTGATAATTTTGAAAATCTGCTATAGTTCTTAACAGTTGATTTTTATTTTCTTTTAAATCTTCTTTAAGTTGTTCTATTTCATTTTTTAAATTAACACTTTTTTTACTGTTTGAATGTTTCTTTTTGCTTGTAGATTCTGTAGTTGACATGTTTATTAAAATTAAAAAATAAAAGAGAGAATGGATTACCTTAGTAGTCCATTCCGCCTGGTGGCATACCACCCATTCCAGGAGGCATTCCACCTGGTGGCATTGCCGGTGCTCCACCGCCTTTTGAAGCGATGACATCATCGATTCTAAGTATCATTGTAGCAGCTTCAGAAGATGCTTCTATCTCCTGCATACTTACCCTTAAAGGTTCAACGACATTGTTTTTCATCATGTCATCTACTTTGCCAGCAAGCACATTAATTCCAGCAAATTTCCTTCCTTTTTTATGAGCACTTCTGATTTCAAGCATCATATCAATTGGATCTAGTCCAGCGTTTTCTGATAGGGTTTTTGGAACAATTTCAATTGCGTTTGCAAATGCTTCAATTGCCATTTGTTCTCTTCCACCAACTGATGGTGCATAATCACGAAGAGCCATTGCAATAGCAATTGCTGCTGATCCTCCACCGGCTGTCATTTTACCATCCTCAAGTGCAACTTTTACAACTGAAAGAGCATCATGAAGACCACGTTCAAGTTCATCAATGACATGCTCTGTAGTTCCCCTAATGAGTATTGATACTGCTTTTGGATTCTTACATTGGGTAATAAATGTCATTTTGTCATCTCCGATTTTTTTCTCTTCTACAATTCCTGCATGACCAAGATCTTTTGAAGTAAGTCCCTCAAGGTTTGCTATAATTTTTGCACTAGTTGCCTTCGAAAGTTTTTCCATGTCACTTTTTTTAGCACGTCTAACTGAGTAAATACCTTCTTTTGCTAGGTAATGTTGTGCAATATCATCAATTCCCTTCTGACAGATTAAAACGTTAGCTCCACTCTTTTTTACAAGATTAACCATTTTCTTAAGCATACCTTCTTCTTCATTTAAGAATGCCTGTAATTGTGAAGGATCTTGAATTTGAATTCTAGCATCTACTTCTGTCTTTTTAACTTCAAGAGCAGAATTTACAAGTGCTATTTTTGCAGATTTAACTTGTTTTGGCATACCATCATGGACTCTTTCCTTATCAAGAATTATTCCAGTAATTATCTCAGTGTTTGCCATACCACCACCTTGTTTCTTTTGTATTTGTATGTTATCAAGGTCAACAGAAGTTTTTCCATCACTTTTTTCAGCAACTCTTGTTACGGCATCAACTACTACTTCAGCAAGTGGACCTTTTTCAGCACTAGCTCCTTTACTAGCCATTGATGTCATAGCTATATTTTTTAGTGTTTTCTTATCACCAGGTTTAATATCAATTGCTAATTTTTGTAGTACATTTTTTGCTCTATTTGCTGCAAGTTTGTATCCACCACAAATAACAGTGGGATGAATATTTTGATCTAATAAATCTCCAGCGCATTTAAGAAGTTCACCAGTTAATACAACAGCGCTTGTCGTTCCATCTCCACATTCTTCATCTTGTGATTTAGCGACTTCCACAATCATTTTTGCAGCTGGGTGTTCTACATCAATTTCTTTTAATATCGTAGCTCCATCATTTGTTACTACTACGTCACCCATAGAGTCAACCAGCATCTTGTCCATTCCTTTTGGCCCAAGGGTTGATTTAACTGCATCAGATATAGCTCTAGCAGCCATGATATTATTTGATTGAGCACCTTTTCCTTTTTCTCTTTTTGTTCCTTCTTTTAATATGATTATTGGTTGTTGTCCACTCATCATAATTTTCTTTTACCTCCTTAAAAATATGTCTAAGAATGAAAATGGCTATACAATCACTTCTATATAAATCTTTCCCTTTATTATTGATGAGGAGTGGAGGATAATATCTATATCAAAGATTTTTTTCTTAACCAACCAAGATCACTGATATATAAATCTCTTATATCTTTTAAACCAAATTTAAGCATCGCAAGTCTTTCAAGACCAAGACCCCATGCAAGAACAGGGCTCTTGATGCCAATCGGTTCAGTTACTTCAGGTCTAAAAATACCACTTCCACCCAGCTCCATCCATTTATTATTCCAGAAAACCTCTACCTCCATACTTGGTTCTGTATAGGGAAAATATCCTGGTCTGAAACGTATCTTTTCAAAACCCATTCTACTGTAAAATTCTTTTAAAACACCAATTAACTGCCTAAAATTACTATCTTTTTCATGAACAATACCTTCTATTTGATAAAACTCTGGCAAATGTGTTGTATCAATATTTTCTTTTCTAAAAACTCGACCAATTGAAAATACTTTAGAAGGAGGTTTTGGATTATTGTATAAATATCGAATTGTATTAACTGTAGTATGAGTTCTTAAAAGTGCTCTTTCACCCTCTTTTTTTGAAAATTTATAACCCCAGCCGGTAGATGAAGTAATTCCACCATCTTCATGTACCTTAGATATTATACTTACAAGTTTATCTTCTTTAATTTTTACTTTTAAAGGAATCTTACAATAAAGAGTATCTTGCATTTCACGAGCAGGATGATCCTGTGGAATAAATAACATATCCATATTCCAGAAACATGATTCTACAAAGTTTCCTTGAATTTCTTCGAAACCCATTTCTAAAAAAATCTGTCTAATGGTTGATATTAGATCAATCAATGGATGAGCTTTTCCTCCATATCGTGCTGGTGCGAAAGAATTTATATCATATGGTCTGATAGTTTTATTCTTCCATATACCTGTCTTTATTATATTAGATGTAATTTGAGATATCTCATCTTTTATTTCTATTCCTTTATCAATAACTTTTCTACCGTTTTCGGTTAAGATAATTGTACTTGTAATTACTTCCTTTTCCTTTACAACATTTTTTCTTGAAAGTAAGAATTTAATCTTGCTTTTATCTAGTTCAATATCTGGATTTTCACTTAATTGATGTAAAGTTTTTTCATCTTCCGTTTCTTCTTTTATAACTTTTTTCCCATCGGAAGTTATCTCAAATATTGTATCCTTATCTTTTTTTATTGTTGCCCATCCTTTTCTTTTTAACCAACCAATTGCAATTGGAATGTCTTGTTTATTTAAAATAGATGAGAAATCTTTTAAATTTGCTTTTCCACCTTTTTTAGAAATTAATTGTAGTGCTCTTTTTTCAGGAAGTCCATTTATTAAGAATTGTTTACCTTCTTTTCCAAGAAAATAAACTGTTTTTATATGATCTTCAATTCTAATTAATTTCTTTGATTGTAACCAGGAAGATGCATTCATTACTTCAACTTCTTGATTGAAATCACCATTTTTTAGTATTTCTTCAGGAGATGCTTTCCCTTTAAGTTTGTTTAATGTTTGTAGTACTTTTTTTTCGTTATGGGAAAGTTCATTGATTGTTTTATTTATATCCATACCGCCCTGAAATAAATTAATTATGTAATAATCTTTCCCAATTGAAAAGAGATAAAATCACTTAATGAAGACGTAAGATGAAACGTTCTAATCATCTATGATTGAGTCGGTTGGTGATGGTGATGTCCAATCTGGACTGTAGAGGATAAGGTTGGGATCGCCATAGATACAATGAATAGTTGCAACACCACGCATTGATGATGGACCATACATTGATGTTGGATCACAAGTAGTGAAATCACGATAGTGAAGCCACACATATTTTGAATATGCTAGACCTACGGGTTCTCCATTTATCATCGCATCTTCAAAAAACCAATCATCAATAAGATCTTCTTCAGGACTTAATCCAGAGCCGGCATTACCATACCAAATTACTGCCCCATGGTCTAGATAAACTAGTGGACCAAAATGTTGCCCAGTCGAACATGACGTATAAAAAATAGCATTACTCTTAAGATTATCTAACAGCTGATCCATCCATTTGAAATGAATGAAATCGTATAGATTTGGTGCATTTGAGTTATACCACCTCAAACCATCATTTCTAACTGTTTCCCAGTCATCATACATATAGCCTCGCCAGCAATCAGGCCAAATCTGGTTTGGATAATTACAATTCTCTGTTTGAAGATACTGAGCAGAAATACCACTACCACCTGTTCCATGACCTCCATAATACATGACACTAGCTCCCTCATTCAACCGCTCTAAATGTGCATCCCATAGACAATGGCCATCATAGGTTCGTCTATGGGACATAAATATATTTTTAATAACTCTACTAGTCTCTACTCGATGCTGATTACCATCGTTTGTTATCCAAGAATCTCCATCAGGATAATTCATGAGTTGAGTAGTTGTTATATCACGATTTGGATTTGAAAAGATTAGCGCAGGATATAAAATATTTCTAACAATTATATCTGAGGTGTAAGCAGGTGTTCCACCAGGGATATGACCCGAGTAAGAGTTATTCCCCATCATTATCGAATGAGTCTCCAATCGGATATCCTTACGTGGAGCTACAAAAACAAAAGCTTCTGGACCACTGAGATCAAGACCATAACTATCAATCCATTCATGAATACCATTGTGCATCTCTTCATTCCAGTACCTTTTTGCATCCATGCCAAGCGGCGGGAGATTTCCCCTATTACCATTAGACAATAAATATTTGATAAGTTCAATTAAAAGTTTAAAATTACTAACTTTAGAAATAGGCGCCTCATAGGTTGGCAGTTGACTAGGAGCACGATTTCCATGATAATAATCTCCACCCCATAACCTCCAAGTATCTATACGATTTGCCCAACCAGTAGGATTAGGAGAGCTAGCCGTAGGTCTCAAAGGTAGAATTTT
Organism: Thermoplasmatales archaeon; assembly: GCA_030672305.1. Taxonomy (GTDB): domain Archaea; phylum Thermoplasmatota; class E2; order DHVEG-1; family DHVEG-1; genus SG8-52-3. Next base: position 33,445 of record DAOVGR010000073.1, read on the forward strand.
CTGTATCAAATCCATTATTTTACCAAAAAAATTGTTTTTAGAAATAACATTCTGGATTTTAGAGGACATTGTTTTACCAGCAGTTTCACATATCCTAAGAACAGGAGATCCATGATATGCAGCAAGCATAGCAGATGGGGCAAAAAATCCATCCCCTGTTTTAAGAGAGGTTATGGTAATATAGTTTTCAGATGAAGGATAATCTTTGATGTAGTCTATAATTTCTTGAAAAGATTTTAAATCTGCTTCTAATGTTGGCAGATCATTTCTAACATTATTACCTATCTCATTATTTTCGACAAATATGACCTTACTAATGTCAAGTGTGGCAAAGGCGTTTTGTGTCTCTTCAGGGACACTATCTTCTTTGACATATAATAATGGAACATGTTCTTGCGAGGCAATTACAGCAGCATTTGCAGCAGATATGGCAGCATTAACACGCTTTTGATTTAACTTTCTAATATTCCCTGTGATAGTATATTTGATATCAGATGAGCCATTTGCATTTCTTGGTACAACAATTGCTTCCCATGTTCCTTTTTCAGGGTGAATTACCTCAGCAGTAAACTCAGTATGTAGTATTGGATTCCAATCTCTCCAAGGGTCACATGGTGTAGAGGAATTACCATCATCAATTCCATGCCATTCATGAATAGAATTAATAGGTCCTCCATTCCAATCAGGAATATCTGGTGCTCTGATATGCCCCTGTGGGTCAATTAGAAATACAAGTAAATCCGAAGGTTGTGTATTAGTAATTTTTACATTTAAAACTGAATCAGAATCATCTACTATTATATGATAACGATGACATTCATATTTAGTTATTATAAATTCCCATTCTCCTAAAGGAGCCTTAACTCCAGCTGCCCATATACCAGGTGTAGTAACTGGATAATAAATATCATATCTTGGTTCATCTGAATGCTTAGGCCACCAGTCACTTGTTAAAGTCATAAATTTAGGATAGAGTTGTATTAGAGAAGGATATATATGAACCATACCTCCACCCGGAATAAAAGGTCCATAGATTGATACATTAATAGCACCCCATTTTGACGACAATGCCATAGGATAGAAATATGAGGTACCCATTTTTTTTAATTTAAAACTTAGGTTTGGTATGGTTTGAACCTTAGCATTACGTGGTAGTGTTTTTGTTTCAAAAAGAACCTGTGTAGTAGAATCTTCATAATCACTTCCATCGATAGCAACAACAGCTAAATCAGATGAATTCCAATTTTGTGTAGCAATTTCAGCTGCCGCTTGTATTGGATCAATTGGAACATTATACTGAAAAGCTGTTTTTCCATGAGAATCAAGATATGTATTCCAGTCATCCAAAAGATAATCAGTGGTATCATCAACAGTGCCAAACCAATTTGTTAGTGTCGAATCTCCAGTATAAACAATGGGTGAAATATGTCTGTCTCCACCATCCAAAAAGTTACATGCCGGGATTGCTGCTAAATATCCATATTCATCCCTGTTACTATCTGGATCATTTACAATTTTAAAGGTTTGAGCGATAGGGGTTATTTGTGGTTGTTGAATTGGGTTGGGTAGATCCGGAACAATTGATACCAGATTAAAATGTAATTTGTAGGCACCAGAACCATAGGTGTAATAATCCCAATCTGTAGGTTGTGGTATGTCCGAGTAACCTGGAAATATCTTTATTCTCACCCTCCAATATCCTGGTTCATCTGTAGGATAAAAAATCTCATCATCATAATAGTAATTCTCAGAGTGTAACATTGAACCGTTAGGATTATAAAGATAGATATCAAAATCAGACTGTAAAGCGTATTTTTTTACTTGCAATATAAAATGAATGTTTTGCCCTTCATTAACATTGAATTTATACCAATCTTCTTCATCATTCATATCAAGATAACCTTCATAACTTCCTGAAGATAACAATGTAGCCGAGATGAAGCTGTCACCGGCATCATAACCGTAATTTGCATCATTCTGCCCAGATAAAATCACGTTAAATGAATATTGTCCCTGACCTGCTCCACTAATGTAGTGTATTCTAATATACCAATAGTTAGTTTTATCTGCTTTAAATGATATTAATTCAGATGCACTGCCTGAATTTGTTGATGTTGCTCTTTCATTTTCATCTTTATCCCAGAGACCAATATCATAATTATTTCCTGTTGGAGGAGTCATTGTAATTTCGATATCTTGACCTTTACATACTGAAAAGGAATACCAATCTTCATTATCACTGGAACTGAGTTTTCCAGTTCTTCCGCGACCTGGCCAATTATCTATCATTTCGCCTGGGTACAAAGGCAGAGAATCACTAATTTCATTTCCTGTATCCTTTTTATATCCGGCATCATCATTGTCATCACTAATTATCACAGGAGAGGGGCTGTTCAAGTTATATGCTCCATCAAACCAAAATACGTCAGAGTCTTCACAAGTCTCGTTTATTTTTATTTCCCCATCAATCTTTTCAATAGGAGCATTCAATATATTATTTTGTGATTCAAGATTTATTGTGCTTACCGGAAACAAGAATATTATAACTATAACCATGGTTTTATTTAACATAATCCTCTGTTTATCCACTTTTTTCATACCTCCTCCAATATTATCATCAGATATAGATTATTTAAATGTTACATTTCATAGGCACCCCATTAATCCAGAGTTGGTAAAAAAGTCAATATTCCATACAATGAAAACTGTGTAAATGTAATACCACAAGCCATCGCTGGCGTAACACCTATCTCTAACCAGTTCTTACTACTTCTTTTACTAAGACCCCAATGAGGTTTAACAAAATTA
>DAOVGR010000019.1 GCA_030672305.1 Thermoplasmatales archaeon
ACCTTTACAGGGTACACCCTAAGCGGTGTGCCGCGTGCGACAAAAAAAAGAACGTTTAGCTAATCAAAAATAGGACGGCTTTTCATCTGCAGGCCTTACACTATCGTTTCAGTCCATGCAGTATTCTCAGCCGTAAAATAAATTTTGTAAACCAAGAATTGAAATCATTAATTTTTTTGTATTAAAAAGAACCATATAATATTTGATTAAAAAAATTTATTAATTTTTTATTGAATTTATTCCTCCTTAAGTGAATCATATATGTATCATATAAGAATCATATAAGTTTCATATAATAATCATATTTGAGTCAAATTTAAATCATATATGTATTGTTTATGATTCAAATACAATACTAAAATGAATCAAAAAGATTATAAATAAGTGATTCATATATGATTCACACATGGGATAACGAGGATGGGGAAAAGTCAAAGATTTCCAGTTGGATTTCCTCCTGCAATTCGGGAGATAATTAAACAACAAGTTGGCATTTTAGGTAATTCTGAAGCTGAAGTAGTTAAAAACATAGTTCTCATTTATATGACCGAGAAAGGACTCCTTAAGAAATTCCAAAAGAAGAAAAAGGAGGGAGGGGGGAAATGAACAGTAAACTAGGAGTCCAATTACTGTTATTCATAACAATATCTCTGTTCATATCTTCAATGCTTTCTCCAATAGTCCATTCTGCACCACCTGTATCACAGGAAACTTTAATTGTGGATATTACTGGAAATGGAGACTTTACAAGTATCAGGGCCGCTATCAATAATGCTAATGTCACTGATATTATCCTAATTCGGAAAGGAATATATAATGAACATGATCTCCAAATTAAAAAGAAGATAGAGATAAGAGGAGAGGACACAAGCAATACTATAATAAATTGCTCCGGAAACCTTGCTTTCTCAATAACTAGTTCATATGTAGATATTAGTAATCTCCAGATTATTGACACTGGAGAATTTGCAATATCAATTCTACCAGGAAGTACTGGTTGTACTATCACCAATTGTATAATAAAAACACTGAACAATGGAGTGGCACTTAATGTTAGATCTTCATATAACACAATCTCTGATTGTAACCTAATTGGATTTGATAATAGTAAACAGGGAATCAAAATAACAGGAAGATATAATATTATCAGAAATTGTTATATACAAGATTTCACCAATGGTATCTTGTTAATAACAAATTCCGACGATAATCAGATATTAAACTGTAATATAATTAATTGCGAAAATGCGATAGATATTAGATTTGACTGCAATACAAATGTTGTAGCAGGATGTAATATTTATTCCAATCTACAAACTATAAAGATCTGGCTGAATTCAAATAATAATCATGTTTATCTAAATAACTTCTGGAAGAACGATATAGATGCAATCGATGAGAATAACAATACATGGGATAATGGAGTCAAAGGTAACTACTGGGACAAATATAGAGGCGTAGATAATAATGGCGATGGTATAGGGGATACACAATACATAATCTCTGAAGGAAATATTGACAGATTCCCACTGATGTCCATAATACTTCCAGATGTTGTGTCATCTCCAGGTAATTTAATTGTAGTCACTCCTAAATCAGATAATACACCCTCCTTCACTTGGAGTGAATCTGTTTATAGTACGGATATAATGGGATACTATGTAAAAATCGATAATAGTCCTGAGATCTTTATTGGTGATGCACTAAGTTGGACCACAACTACTTCGTTATCAGATGGTGTGCATACATTCTATGTACAGGCTGAAAGTATAGATAATAAAACAAGCAACTATTCTAGTATTACATTTACAATAGATACATCAATAATTGATACCGACGGAGATGGATGGTCGGATTCAGAAGAACAATTATATAATACTGATCCAGAGAATCCAAGTAATTATCCAGAAGATACAGATAGTGACCATACACCTAACTCTGTAGATACTGATGATGATAATGATGGTTACAGCGATGAAATGGAGATCTCATATGGTACAAATACACTAGATATCAATGAATACCCAACTGATTCAGATAACGATGGCATTCCCAATGATGATTCTTCAGATGAGAAATTCACAGGAGATACAGATGATGATAATGATGGTCTTACTGATACTATTGAAATCACACTTGGATCAAGCACAATCAACGAATTTGATGTAAATAGATTATACATCATTGGCAAACCATACTATCTTGTTGATGTATCACAAAATAATATATTTGACATATTGTATAATCCTACAAGCAAAGCTACAACCGGAGTTGAAAGAGAAAACGATAATTATCTAATCGATGAGAATGGAGACGGATCTTGGGATCACATCTATAATATTGCAGATGGATCTATCTCTTCTACCGGTGAAGAAATACCATTGTCAATAACCATTTTGATACTCATAGTTATTATCTTATTAATTCCGATATCAATCATCATATTCTCATATCGGCGGAGAAGACCAATAAGCTTAAGTTTACCAAGAAGACCTAAACGAGTTACTAAACAGCCGATAATAAAAAAACCATTAAAAGCTTCTGCTGTTGAGAAAAAAGAAACAGTAGAAATGATAAGTCAGACAAAGACTCTACTTCAACACATACAACAGGACGTAGAGGTATATATGGAAAAACTCCGACAAATTGAAGGCCAATTTATTGAACCAGCATTGAAAGAAGAAAAAGAAGTTGAGATTCCAAAGGAAAAACCAAGTGAAACTAAGGACATTCATGAAGTAGAGACAAAAGTAGACAAACTCTTATCAGAAGTAGATAATGAAGAAAAAACCTAGTGTAATGATAAGGAGGCTGAACATGAGAAAATCATTTGCTTTATTACTAATATTTTTTATTTTTTTAATGTGTTCTCCAATGTGTAAAGGAAATTTCGGTGTAAACCCAAGAGAACTGTCTATAATTATGAATGATGAATTTGTTCAGGGAAATACTTCTAAAAGTGTGATGATAACTAACAATATTCAGGAAAGTATTAACATCTCTTGGTATCTAGATCATCCAACTTCAGATTTAATTAGGGAAAATAAGACACTTATTCCAAGTTTATCATGGATTAATCTCGAGCCGAAATGGCAAATAATTCCTCCTGAGAGTAATGCTTTTTTTTATATTTATTTGGATATACCCGAAGAACAAGAAAATTTTAATCAACACTGGGAAGCGTGGCCTGTTTTTAAACAAGAGGAAATTCAATTTTTTAATTGGGAACATACTGTACGATTGTATATAGATACTCCCGAAAATTTTCTAACTGATAACAATAAAGAGCAGGATCTTGTTTCTTTTATTACTGAAAACCCGGTCATAATAGCTGTTATTGCTATTGTTTGTATAGCTTTTGCAATATCACTTTTTATTATCATTCCTAAGATTAAAAAAAATAAAAAATCTTAACATCTATCTTGTTATTATTTTATCTAATATTTTTCTAATCTCTTCTCTAAATTCGTCAATACCATCTTCATTTGAAACAATAATATCAGCAGATGCAATAACTGTACCTAAACCCCAATTCAATTCTCTTTTATCACGATCTTTTAAATCTTGAATATACAAGCTGTCATCTTCCCGACCACGATTTAAAAACCTCTTTTGTCTTGTTTCATCAGAAGCAGTAACTGCAATTATTATGAAATCTTTACCTAACTTTTTTTTAAAAGTATCAATCTCTTCTATATTACGAATACCATCAATTATAATGCGTTTTGTTTTTTCTAATTGTGAAATTTTATCGAGTGTTTTTATTGCCCAAATATCCATTCCAAGATTTTTACGCATCTGATCAGCGATAGCTCCTACATTTTTTTCGTCTAAAGTAAGTCCACGCTCTCTTACTTCCACCCAAACCATATCGCCCATTCTAATTACAGGAATATCCATCCCCTTTGCAATTTTTACTGCTTCACTTTTTCCTGAACAGGGCATACCAGCAAATGCAATAATTTTCATCATTATTCCTTAATTAATAAATATAGTGCAGGGGGAGCGATTCGAACGCTCGAAGACCTACGTCACAGGGTCTCTTAGTGTTAATAGTGAAACATCCACCTGTTAACACACCTAAGCCCTGCCCCTTTGACCGCTCGGGTACCCCTGCAAATTTAAGGGAAAAGATAAATGTAGATATTATAAAAAATCTTTCCTAAAAAACCAATATTTTAAGGTTTTTAAAAATTTTATATTGTTATTTATTACCAGAGAGAAGTTTCCGCTCTCCATACTTTGCATAACACTCAGAGCAAAATTTACGTGCGATTAAAGAGTGGATGTGTTCTTCAACTCCCTCTTCTTGATGATATAAATCATCGATTGTGATTTCATCATTACAATTTGTACATACTCTAGGAAATTTTGCCACTTTTTTTATAAGCCGAGTTTCAATTTCCATTTTTATCCTAACCTCCCAAGCATTAATTTATTAAGGCATTTATAATTTTTCCTTAACAATTTGAAAATTAAAATCAAGTACTAACTTTAAGTAGGAGAAACATGATTCACAAAAAATATTTATAGTATATAGCGGGGAATAATAAAACTACCCATCATAGCGAGCGTAAATCCAAATTGGATGTCGCCTATAAGGGTGGGGTAGCCAGGAAATCCCGACGGGCCCATAACCCGTAGATCAGTGGTTCAAATCCACTCCCCGCTACTAAAAATATTATTTCTTTTAAGCTTGGAAAAATATAAATTCTAATTAGTGTTTGTATATTATTGGAGATTGAGGATGGGACCTGAAGATTCCGAATCATTTACAGAGCTAGGTTTAAGATATGTATATCGATATTTTCTTCTTGGATTTAGTATAACTTTATCTATGTTGATATTATCTTTGATGCTTTATCTGAATCAAGAAAAAATTCTAGAGGTGACTCCCTTAAAAATTTATTTTGTGTTAACAATTTTCTTTTTGTTTCTGATTATATTTATTTATTTTATTAGGGGTATCGCAATTATTTTCAATGCTAGAAAAGAATTTGAATCAAATCATGAAATAAATGTAATAATGGCAACTCTTCTGTTCATTGCCTTTTTCATTATATTTTTCATAAATTTATCACTTGCTAGAGGTTTTCCTGGGGGAGCATCACTTATTGCTTTTGCTTCAATGGGATTTGATTCCTCTCTTTTGATAGTTTTTATAGTCGTTGTTATCTTTTCAGTATTAGTTTATTTATTACTTGGTTTTGCTTCTTTATATTTGATTCAGGGTTTGATAAAACCAGAGCAAATTAAGAAATTAAAAAAAGGATTGGTTCTTTTTGCATTAAGTACCTTTACTCTGAATATCACTGGTTTAATTGCTTATGTTTTGTTTTACACGGTCTATAGAGATACTTATTCATCACTCAATGTAGGTAATCTTAAAGCAGTTATAACCGCTCCCTGTCCTTATTGTGATAAGGAGATACCAATGGAATCCCAAGTATGTCCCCATTGTGATACTGAGCTTAAAAGCAAACAAGAAGAAGAAACAGATGGTAAACAGGACCCAAATCAACCAGAAGAAGAGTATCATGCTTAAATAATGATATAATAGATTTGGTTTTTACAAACGGAAAAGTAGTTGATTTAGATTAAAATAAATTAAAATTTTAAATCCAATTTTTCCAATACAACTCTACTACCCTTTTCAATTTTCCCGACTTCTTTTACCTTTGATTTAGAATGTGTTTTTAATATTTTTAATGATCTTTCAGCATCTTCTTCTGCAACTACTATAATAAGTCCCATTCCCATATTAAATGTTTGATACATCTCCTTATTTTCTATATTTCCATATTCTTGGAGGAATTTGAAAATAGACTGGGGTTCAAATGAATTATCAATTAAAAATTTTACATTTTTGTTTATTCTTGGAAGATTACGAAGTCCTCCACCGGTAATATGTGCAATTCCATGAACCTTTACTTTTTTTAAAAGCTCTAAGGTCTCCTTAACATATATCTGAGTGGGATTTAGTAGAACTTCACCAATTTTTTTACTAGGATAGGATCCATCAGGGAATTTGTCATGGTAGGAAAGACCTTTATCTTGTATTACTTTCCTTGCAAGTGTATAGCCATTTGAATGAAGACCCGTGCTTGCTAGACCAAGAACTACATCTCCAGGTGTAATCTTTTCACCTGTGATAATTTCATCTTTATTAACATAAGCAAGACATGTTCCAGCAAGATCAAAACCCCTAATAATTTCAGGCAAAGAAGCGGTTTCTCCACCAATAATTGATATATTTGCTAGTTCTGCACCTTTAGCAAGTCCTTTACCTATTTCCTTTGTTATTTCTTCTATAGGATCATCTATTGCTAAATAATCTACAAAAGCAACAGGTTCTGCCCCTACACATATTGCATCATTAACATTCATTGCTATACAATCAATACCAATAGTATCCCATTTTCCAATTTCAGATGCAATTTTAACTTTACTGCCTACACCATCAGTACATAAAACAAGTGCATACTCTCCAAACTCTATCATTCCCGCATAATGTCCTCCGAGAGGTTTTCCAATTCCTTTTCTTTGAAATTTTATGTTAGAGAGTATTCCTTTTATTGCTTTTTCTTCCTTAAAGATATCAACTCCACTTTTTACATATGTTAATTTCTTCAACAGACCGCCTCGTTTACAATTTAGCGAAAACATAAATTCTGTGATAAACTTTTTGAATGACTTCCAATCTATTTAGGACATTTAGGGAAATATTTGTTAAATAAAGGTTTTAAATAATAAGTAATAAATTATATAAGAGAAATACTATGAATACTAAGAAAATAATAGCTGTATTACTAGCTTTTGCAGTGATATTACCATTATTATTTATCTGTTTTCAAGAAGATAAAACTAGTCTTAATAAAAAACCTATCGTTGAAATAACTTATCCTTATGATGGATCGGTTGTATCAAAAATTGTTACAATAAGCGGAACTGCAACAGATCCTGATGCCAATGAAGATATACAGAGAGTAGAAATAACGATTGATAATAAATGGGACATTGCTGAAGGAAAAAATTTATGGAGCTATGAGTGGAAAGTATTTGAAATCGAAGATGGTTTTTATACAGTTAAGGTCCGCTGCTGGGATGGAACCGATTACTCGGAAATAAAAGAGATTTATATTGAAATTGATAATCCAGAGATTGTAGAAACTGATGCTCATAAATGGGCAATTTTTATAGCTGCCTCAAATTTTCCTGAAGATAACGAAAGTAAACTTGGTAATGGTGCTCTTAACTTAGCTGAAGAAATATCTGCGCATTTTATTGAAAATTTAGGATACTCAACATCAAATATAATTGTTCTTTTCGATGATGGTTGGATTAGAGAGGACAATGGTTATGGTGAACCAATTATGACACTAGATCAACGAAGACATGACTATGATATAACATATGGTGGTGCTACAAAGGATACATTGATTTCAACCTTAAACTATGTTGTTGAAGAATCAAACAAATTTGACGACAGTGAGATTTTTATATGGATATCTAGTCATGGTTGTGGTGATAGTGACAAGAGATTATTTGGTGGAAGGATTCTTAAAAGAAGTGCTTTTTTCCTCTGGGATGATATTCTATCAGATAAAGAATTAAGTGATCTTTTATCTAGTTTAAAATCAAAGAAAACGTGTATAATTGTTGATGCTTGTTATAGTGGAGGTTTTGCTGATAAAACAATTTTAAATCTTCCAGAATTTTTCCTATTCAGATCACGTCTATCGAATTCTGGCAGGGTGGTTATGTCTGGTGCTAGTAAATTTAGAGTTGGATATGCAAGTACAACCGAAGGTCCTTTATTTTCTCAGCTATGGTTTTATGGAATTGTATCTGGAGATGCAGATGGTTTTCGACCGGGGATATTAAAAATTGGTAGACCCACAATACTTAAAATCTTTAAAGATGGAAAAGTATCTGCAGAAGAAGCCTTTTACTATGCAAGATATATTTTAAGAATAAGTAAGAATCTTGAGGATTATAGTAAAATGGAACCACAGATAAATGATCAATATCCTCGAAGAGGTATCTTTGGTAGCTTGAAGGGATTAATTCTTGGTGAATAAGATTTAATACCCTATTTTTGTATTTGATATATTGTAATGAAGAAAGAAGCTAAATTTTGGAAAAAAATTAATGATAAAAAAGTTCAATGCAATCTATGCTCTCATAACTGTATGATAAATGAAGGAAAAGTTGGAATATGCAGAGTTCGTAAAAATGAGAATGGTAAACTTTACACATTAATATATGGATCCGCTTCATCTCTTGCTTCAGATCCTATTGAAAAGAAACCATTGTATCATTTTCACCCAGGAACATATGCTTTTTCAATGGGTACAATTGGATGTAATTTTAAATGTAGTCATTGTCAAAACTATAACATTTCAACAGCTGATACTAATTTTCCTTATATGAAAGAAATTACACCAGATCAGGTTGTTGAACTTACAAAGCAACATAATTGTCAAGGTGTTTCTTATACCTATAATGAACCTACCATTTGGCATGAATTCTCCCTTGACTCTGCTAAGGTTGTAAAAAAAGCAGGATTGTATACCTGTTATGTCACTAATGGATATATTAGTGAAGAACCTCTAAAAGAGCTTTCTTCCTATTTGGATGCAATGAATATTGACATTAAGGCTTTTAATGATGATTTTTATAGAAAAGTATGTAAGTCACGTTTAGAGCCAGTCCTTAATACTTGTGAGCTTGCAAAAGAGCTTGGGATTCATATAGAGCTTACTTATCTAGTAATACCTGGGTACAATGATTCATTAGAGGAAGTTAGAAAGTTTTGTAAATGGATTGTTGAAAATCTTGATGATAAAATACCTGTTCATTTTTCCCGTTTTCATCCTGATCATAATATGATAAATGTAAAAATGACTCCTATGGAAACTCTTTTAAAAATATTTGAAGTTGCAAAAGAAGCAGGCATTTTATTTCCCTTTCTGGGAAATGTTTTCCATGGAGAATATGAAAATACATATTGTCCAAAATGTGGAAATATTTTAATTGAAAGAAATAATTATACCATAAATTTTGAAGGATTAAAAAATAGTATATGCAGAAAATGTGGTAATCATTTACCGATTATAATGAACAAATATATAAAATAAAAAATTTAATAAGTAGCTTTAATATATCTAAGAATACAAACAGTAATATATTATAATATAAAAAGGGGGAAAAAATTAATATATAAGGAAATATACTTATATTTATACAAATACTGAATATTAATAATATAATATAAGGTGAACCCATGACTTTGAAAAAAAGTGATAAAATAATAGCAGTAATTGGAGTAATAATTTTAATTGTTGCAGCTGTAGGAATATATTTATATGCAGGTGCTGAAGAAAAGGTAGATATGCCTAAAGAGGAGGAAAAAACGTTTTTTGAAATTCAATATGAAGAGAGATCAATGGCTGCAATGCCTGATAATCAAGATTATTCTATTAAACCAAAATTATTACGTTCAGGAACATACGAAGGTATTGTTGAAATATCACAACAAAATCTCAAATCAGTTGATGTTTTTGTTGATTATTCTGATAACAAAGTCGGATTTTTTCCGAGACTTCATATAATTAGAAGTATTGGAGCCGATACAATAACTATAACAGTATATGACAGTCAAGATAATGAGCTAGGTCGAGAAAGAATAAAGGGCGATGGCAATATTACAATTCCTGTCAAATCCGATGCCTCAATGATTTCAATGGAACCAATTGAAGCAGATGATTTAATGGAAGCTACATCTCTTCTTGAAGAAAGATACATTGACTACTCTGAAACATATACAATTCATATAAGTTTAAAAACAGGTTTATGGGGTAAAATCAGAGAGCTTCTTGGTAAAGACAGCTTCCAATTAGAAATAACATATAGTTATTATGATTACCACATAGAAGAAAAAGTCCCTGGTGATGAACCAGATGGTGACCTGCCACCTACAGGTGGAAACCAGGGTTCACAAACTTGGTCACCAATGGCATATCCCGGAAAAAATTAAATTTTAAAACGAAGTAGGGCACCAACACCCCCCATTCCTTCCATTTTTTTACCTGCTTCATGCATCGTATTTATAATTGTAAATTCACTTCTATTCTCTTTTGCAAGATTAAGTAGTTCCTCGCCAACTTTCCTTCTTATTAAAACATCAATTATTAAAAGTCTTTCAACAGCTCCGTTAATCAAAGCATTCTTTACCTCTTGCTCTCCATAGGTAGCAAGACCATCCTTTTTTATTTCCTCAAATAATTTTTCAACAAAACCTGTTTCTAATACAACTCTGTTTTCTTTAGTAATTTGCTCAATAATTCCAGTTTTTATTGCTTCATAAATACCATTCATACCAGAATAACCTGTTCCATGAACAAAGCATTTTTCAAAAAGTTGTGGCTCTTTTTCTTTACCATATTTTATAAAGTGGTCCTTTGTAAAACCTGGACCTACTATTACCAATACTTTATTTTTTTCAATTTTTGTTCTAAGAATAGATATTATTTCTCCAAAATATTCATGTTCAGTATCTTTACTTTCATACATTTTTCCTGAACGTTGGGAATCAATATCTGCAATCCATTGAATACCACTTTGTCTTAGAACTGCTATAGTTGCTTTATCATCATCAATAGAAGCAAATGTCAATATCAATTGGTCTCTTTGCCTAACTGCTTCATCTATTCGCATTAATTGGTAATCCTTCCATTGCTCTTTTACAATGGAAAGTTTATCCATATTCTCTGCTTCGATATTTAAAGTATGATAAGATCCGAGCTCCTGTGGTCCCTCTTCAATTGTTCCATGAATTCTGAGTCTGTCAGAAAACTCATGAAATCTTACTTCGTCTACTCTTATTCCAAGCTTCATTCGTTTTTTTTCACCTTTTTTTGATCTGATCTTATCTTCTTTTTGTTCATCTGTTCGAAAAGTAACAGCACGAACAAGATCCCCCTTATCAATAATATTATGAAGATGCCAAATGTCATCAAGATTTTCTGGAATAAGTTTTATTTCACCATGCTTAAGGTCCTTAAATACCACTTTCATAATTGTTTACCTCAGATCTAATCCAACTGTTTCAACAATTGTTGTTCCACCAGGCGGAAGGACTCTATCAACCTTATCAACCGATTCTCCGAATGCCTTTGCTAATTTATGCGCAATATCAATTTTTTTAATTTCACCAGGTTGAATAATTATATATCTATCTGTTAGAGATTTTACAGCACTAATTGGTCCACACATTATTTTGTTAACATCATCAATTTTAATTAAACCTATGGCAAGCTCCAATTTACAGCTATAATAGTTTCTTTTACCACGGATTATAAAAGCACCTTTTGGAACAAATTCACCACTTTGTGGTGTTTTGCTTACTTGGTCAGGTAAAACCCAATAAGCCTGCGCTTCAGCAAACTGTTTCCAAGCCTTTGAAAACGATGCAGCAAAAATACAAGCTTCATTCAGTGTTTTTTCTGAGATTTCAATTTTTTCATCTTTTACTCCCTTACTTTTAATAATGATACTTGGAGCACCTTGAATATCAGCATGTGCGTATCTATCATTTTCCTTGAGGTATTTTTTTACAACAACTTCATTAGTTTTTATGTCCTTTCCACCGATAACGATATTTCCAGCACTTGAAATAAACCATCTAAATCTTTCAAACCAAACCAGTTTTTCCCTTTTTGGAACAAATACTTCTTGTTCCTTTTCTTCTTGCTCTTTTATTTTAACTTGCTTTATTTGCTCTTTTGTATTCTTTAAAGATTTCTCTGCACCGTTAAGTTTGTTTCTTAGTTTTTTACTATCATTATATGCTTTTTCAGCGTTATTTGATACAGTTTTTCTAAAATTAAGTTTGATTTCAAAGATTTTCCCTTGCATATCTTTAAGATTTACTAAAAGAAGATTTTCTGTGGGATTAAACTTTTTTACAATTTCTTTTTCATTTATTTTTTTAATTTCCTCTTTTTTTTCTTTTAATTCTAAAATTTCTTTTATTTCATTTAATATTTTTTCACAATCTTGATAGTTAAGATAGACTAAATCCCCCTCAAATTTCTTTACTTCAATATTTTTAGTCAGTTCTTCTATTGCTTCTTTTTGTTGTAAAAGCTGTCTATTTAATCTTTCAATTAGTTTTGTAGTTTTACTATCTTTTTTCTTTTCTTCTTTTTTTATATCTGTAAACCTTTCTAAACTTCTAGTAAAACTTTCTGTTTTTTCAAAGGTCACATCATTATAACTTTGAAATTGAAATGGAAGAACATTGATAATTTCACTATCTTTTTTTACAAAAACAGGGCTGAATTTATTTATTTTAAAAATTTCTAAGAAATTAATCAGTGTATTGTATAATTTTGAAATTGTTTTTTCATCAATTTTTTCTATTTTAATTGTCTTATCAACATTTGCTCTTGCACATATCTCTTCAGCAATAGGTCCACTAAGATTTCCATTAACAGCTAGGGTTCTAACAATATCTGTTTCACTTTTTTTTATTAATTCAGAAAATTTCTCTTTTGTTAATTCAAATGGATTTATCTGAGCAGGTGGAGGTTCATAGTTTTCTTTTCCTCTAATTGATCTATGTGCCCATCTCTGTTTAATAAGAGGCAATATTATTTTACCCTCTGGATTAACAAGGATAATATTTCCATCTGAAAAAAATTCGATTACTAAAGTATAATCTCCTTCCTTTTTGCTAATTTTTATTTTTATAATCCTGTCAAATTCATATTGTGATATTTCACGAATTCTTCCATTTACAAGATATTTGCGTAATGTCATTGCAAAAGTACTTGGTTTTTGTGGGATTTGGAAATCTTTTTTTGTTATGCAAAGAAATTCCCCATTTCTAATGTATATCGATTCTTTTTGCTTCATCTGAATATTCTTGATTCTAATCAATAACTCGTTACGAGAGATTTGATATATCTTATCTATGCTATTTCCAATGATATTTTGAAGTTCTGAAACAATAACATAGATTTCAAATGATGAAAGTTTCCTTTGCATTTCTCTTGGTTATATTGGATTTATTATTAAAATACTGTTCATTACTTTAACCTATTTAAAAAAGGCCAGTTAATTCTGGCCTATATTTTTTTTATTGGTACAAATATTTCGGTCAGAATCTCGTTTTCTGATACTTGAGATGAATAATTGAGATATAACTCCCGAATTGGTCCAGAAATGGTTTCTCCATTTTGATATATCCATGCATGGTTATTAAACAAGGATATGGCTTTTTATTCATCTATTAAAATTACTTGGTTAATTATTATTTCCAGTTAGGAGGCTTCTGAAGTTTGAGTTTAATATTTTCTTTATCAGCAGCACTTTGAAGAATATCTTTAAGAATTATTGCCTTACCTTTCACATCATCTATACTAATACCTAATTTTTCAATATCTTTCCTTGCACTGTCAAGTGAATTCTCAAGCACCTGAATAGGCAATAAAGCAGAAGCAAGACAGAAGAAACTCTTTGACCTTCCATCGTTGAAATTTGCTAGCATCTCCTTAAGGAGTATTATTCTTTTTTCTTGTTGTTTTATGAATTCTTCAAAATCCTTATTTTTAATAAAATTCAGGTTTGGAATTGCTTTTTTATGAGTAACAAATGAATCATATGCATCTTTACCAAACCATTCGCTATTAAATTTATGACAGGGAAAATCCTTGCATTCTCCACACGTTTCAAGATTCTTCTTTTTAACACAACATGTGATAAAAGAACAAGTCTGTCCCATTACTTCAAGAAAGTTTGGACCTAAACATCCAGGACATCGTGATTTTCCTTCAGTATAATATCTTGGGCATAGACCACAATCAATCCCACAACAACCAACCGTTGGATATTTCTTTTCAGTTTTATTCATCATATGTTTTCCTTATTTTTTCTTAATAGTATTATACCAAAGTGTTTTACCTTTGACAAATTCATTTTTACCATTTTTCTTAACTGCTCTGAGGTTTTTTATATGTGCATCACCGTGAACTGGTTCGAGAAACTTAAGTTCATTACAGTTTTCAAATTCTGAGCAACCCCAACAACCTTCAAGTTCTTTTTTTTGTGCACACTTTCTTATTTTGCAAAAGGGTGAACCTCCTCCATTTCGACAACCTTTTCTACAGCGGAATTTAACCATTGCACCAAGTACTTTGTAACATTCATCATATTTTTTAAAATCCCTACCAAAGGAATATGTAGATATAAATTGTGCAAATTTGTTATAATATATTTCTCTTAGTTCTTTTCTAAGGTCGCGAGCTAGATCAGGTACTTTTCCGTTGTAACCATGACAGTCGCCACAATAAAGACCACAAAAAGCAATAAGGTTTGGATCTTGAATTTTATCATTCATCAAATCACTTGTATATGAAGGTACGAATATAATATTTTGATTTAGTTTTAATGGTATTACAAAAGCAATTTGAGTAAATAATCAATTTATGTTATTGGGCCCATAATACCACCAATATAGAGAATAATTGTTGCAATGACTGTAACTAAAATATTATCATCTATTTTTCCAAATTCATATCTCTCAAATAATGAAGCAACAATAGCAGCAATTACACCCCAAAGAGGAATTGATGGTTCTCCAGAATTAGCAAAAAAATATCCAATAGGAATACAAACCCCCATCATGTAAATATTGCCTATCATATGTTTCTTGCGTTCCTTGAATGCAAAATTTCTAACAATTCCTGTGATTCCGTCTCCAAATGCAATAAAAGCAGGAGGTATAATTGCAACCCAAGGATTACCAAGTATCTGCCATAAGATAAAAATCGTCAAACCCCACATAAAACAAAAGGTCACATCATTAATATTATCCTTTGTTTGAAACCAATAAAGAATATTGCCTCTTTTATGAGCAAAGTAAGTAAATATTGTTAAAACCAAACCAGCAAGTAAAGGATACCAAGGATTAGAAAATACAAATGGAACAGCAATGACAATAACTCCACCTGCAAGGATATGGATTATTTTTCTGTTATAATATACAGCTACTTCTTTTTTTATATCTTTTTTTATCATCCATTCGTAAAAATGTTTTGTTAAAAGAAATACACCTCCAGCATAAATTGTTAAGACGAAAATCCAGAAAAATTCATTGTGGATGATCTGATTGAACATTGCCCCCTTTATCTCTTCCTCTTATTTAAATCTAATAGAATTTAACTTAAATACCAATTAATAGAAACATATTTAAAAGTCGGGTTAATCCAGGTAATTACTAAAAAAGACTCCGAAGTCAAAGGAGGAAATAAATGAACGGAAAAATAAAATGGTACAATCCAAGAAAAGGGTATGGATTTGTCGAAGGTGAAGATGGAAAAGACATCTTTGTTCATAAATCAGCTATACCCCAAGGAGTCTTCCTAAAAGAGGGAGACACTATTGAATATGAAGTAGAAGAATCAGATAAAGGTCCAAAAGCTATTAATATTAAGAAAGACTAGAAATCAGAAGAATTTAAAGTTTAAAGTAAAGAAAAGAATGGAATAATTCTATTTTTTACTTATTTCTTTTTCTTTTTCAAAGCATTTATTACAAATAGTATTACCTGCAGGAATTCTTTTACCACAAATACTACAAATACTATGATCTACACGTTTAAAACCAAAAACTATCTCATAATTTCTTGAACTCCATTTAAACATGAGTCCTTCTCTGTGTATCCCAGACATCCTATATCCCCATCCTATGAATTCTATATAAATGAAATCTTAAGTTCATATATAATCTTTTGTTTAATATCAGTACTTCGGAAGGTAAATAATAGGAATTATTTTCAATATCTTACCCCATTCATCAATGGGATGCATGGATGGGAAGTAATAATTTAGAAAATACTTTGAAAGATATTATTGTTAACACCTTAAGTCATCATATAACACTAGTTAAACGTGGAAATAGTACATATTCAGATAGTCAAGAGTTCCTGGTTTGGAGTTGGGCTGGTATCAATCAGATCTCTGTTCAGCAGGCCTCTGAGGAACTCTGCTATTGTGGTTATGTTGTTCCCTCAGGGGATGCTGTGTTAGATCGGCTTTCAAAGCAACCATATAGGATTCTTGAGCATGGTTTTAACAAGGTGTTTGACGGTCAGGTTTCACAGGCGAGGAAACAACGTTTGTTTACCCGTTCTGTGATTGTTGCTATTGATTATACTGATATTGAATGGTATGGTGAAGAACTACCATTCATCATTAAGGGTAAAGCGAAAAAGGGAACTGATCGTTTCATCAGGTTTGCAACCATTGGTGTTGTTGAGGATGGGAAACGTTTCACGTTGAAGGTGTTACTTGTAACACCTTTATCTTGCAAGGAAAAGGTTGTTAAAGAGCTTATAAATTTCGTTCAAAGGTTTATTTCTATACGGGTTGTACTCCTTGATAGAGGTTTTTATTCAAATAATGTGATTCAGGGGATTAAGAACCAGGGGCAATTTTTTGTAATACCAGTAAAAAAGAGTGATAAAGTGGAACAGTTAATAGAAACAGTATATAGGGATGGTCCACAATGTTATAGGATGGATAAAGGTACAGATTTTACACTTGTAGTAGTGAAAGATGAAGATACGGGGAAAATGTTCCCGTATGCAACAAATCTGGAGGGTATACAACCAAAGGTTGTTCATGAGTTGTATACCCATCGTTTCGGTATTGAAACACAATACCGCATTAAAAACCAGTTTCTCGGGCGTACATGTTCAAAACAGTATAGTGTTAGATATGGTTTTTTCATCCTTGCTGTTGCATTGTATAATTTGTGGGTTTTGTTGAATATTTTGGAACGTGGTAGACAAGGTCTTGAACCAGGTAAAATACCTATTAAGGTAGATCAGTTGAAACATATTTTCCGTAAAATCATTTATCAGCAGGCACCACATTAATAAAGGAATTACTGAAAAAAATGTGGTTTTCCTAGGTTGAATTATAAATTGAAATCATTTTTTTTTATTATTCAATAGAGCATAGTGAGTTTAGGATGATTTTTTTTTTCGTTTTAGTCACCCCTTCCACGCAATAAAATTGCGTGGCTTTCCCCTCAAGGGGAAAAAAACGCCTTTCGGCGTTTTAAGTTTAATCTCCATGCGATTCATCCCACAACTTAAAATTTGGGGATTTCTCGCTTGGATTGGTTAAGAAATAACTTACTAATTTTGATTGTTTTTATTTTTTCTGGTAATTAAGTTTGTTATAAACAATCCAAGGATTATCTAAATTCCGAAGTACTGAATATGGGAAAAATTACTTAAAGAAGGGTAATATAAACCGATTCAGGTAGTGAATATACTATGAAAGCTTTTGTAACAGGTGGTGCAGGTTTTATTGGAAGCCACCTGGTCGATAAACTTATTAATAAAGGAGATTTTGTTACTTCATTTGACAATCTAAGTTCTGGAAAAAAAGAAATTTTTAAGCAACATATAAAAAATGATAATTTTAGATTTGTTAAAGCAGACTTACTTGACTTAGAGCAAGTTAAAAAAGAAATAAAAGACCATGATGTTGTCTTTCATATAGCAGCTAATCCGTTTGTTAGACTTGGTGAAAAACAAACAAGACTTGATTTGGAGCAGGGGCCAATTGTTACATATAATATTTTAGAATCAATGAGACTCAATGAAATTAAAAAAATAGTATTTTCTTCAAGTAGTGTTGTATATGGAGAAACACCTAATATTGCAATTTCTGAAACCTATGGAGCAACTCTTCCAATTTCTCTTTATGGGGCAGGAAAGCTTTCTGCTGAAGGATTGATTAGTGCTTTTTGTGGAACGTTTAATTTTCAAGCTTGGATTTATAGATTTGCAAATGTTGTAGGAATTCGAGGTACACATGGGGTAATTGTGGATTTTATTGCAAAACTTAAGAAAAATCCAAAAGAACTTGAGATATTAGGTGATGGTAGACAACAAAAACCATACTTGCATGTTAGTGATATAGTTGATGGAATAATCTATGGTTTTGAAAATTCAAATGATCAATTAAACTTGTTTAATCTTGGATGTGACAGTAATACAACTGTTACAAGAATTGCAGAATTGGTAGTAGATGAAATGAACCTTAGAGATGTCAAATTTAAATATACAGGTGGAATAAGAGGTTGGGCAGGTGATGTGCCCCGTTTTCAACTTGATATAAGTAAGATAAAAAAATTGGGATGGAAGGAAAGTAATACTTCTGATGAGGCTGTAAGAAAAGCTATAAGAGAAGTACTTAATAACCCATAATTATACAGGAGAAAAATTATGATAATTTCACGTTCGCCTGTAAGAATTACACTTGGTGGTGGCGGAACCGATTTGTCGTCATATTATTCTAAATATGGTGGTGCACTTATTGCAGCTGCTATCGATAAATATACTCTTGTTACAGCTCATACTAGGTTTGATGATGATATAAAACTTAATTATTCTATGGCAGAACAAGTTAAAAGTATTGATGAAGTTAAGCATCACATTTTCCGAGAAGGATTAAGACTTCTTAATATTAAAAAAGGGATAGAACTAACATCTCTTTCTGATATGCCAAGCAGTTCAGGTCTTGGAACCTCTGGAAGCTTTTCTGTTGCAGTTCTAAATGCACTACATACATACAAGAGAGAGTTTGTATCTCAAAAGCAACTTGCTGAAGAAGCATGTAAAATTGAAATAGAAATTTTGAAAGAGCCAATTGGTAAACAGGATCAATATATTGCAGCATTTGGTGGGATTACCTCACTTCAATTTGCCAAGAATGGAATGGTAACTGTTGAGCCAGTTAAAATTAGTGAAGAAGCTCAAGATGAACTTCATAACAACATTATGCTGTTTTATACAGGTATTTCAAGATCAGCTTCAGACATACTTAGAGAACAGAATGAAAAAAGTAAAGAAGATGAAGGTACAACAATTGAAACACTTCATGAAATTAAGAGAATTGGACTTGAAACAAAAAAAGCATTTGAACAAGGAGATGTAAATAAACTTGGAGAATTTCTTGATGTACATTGGAATATTAAGAAAAGTCTGTCAAAAGGTATATCAAATAAGTTTATCGATGAATGTTATACTCTTGCAAAGAAAAATGGCGCACTTGGTGGTAAAATAATGGGTGCTGGCGGTGGAGGCTTTTTTATGTTTTATCATAATGGTAACAATACAGAAAAGATAGCATTTATCAAAACATTGGCAAAAAAAGGATTAAAAAGAATGCGTTATAATTTTGATTTTGAAGGTTCAAAAATAATACTTAACATGAAAAATATTTAGAGAGGAGTATTATGGAAAACGAGGAACAAATTGAGCAATATTTCAAAGAAATAAAAAATATCTGTGATAATATTTCAAAAGAGAATATTGACAAAACAATTGAGCTTTTATTTGACGCTTGGAAAAATGATAATCAGGTATTTTTCTGCGGAAATGGTGGATCAGCTGGAACAGCCACTCATTTCATGTGTGATTTATTTAAAGTGACAACAGTGGAGGATAAAAAACGTTTCAAAGCATATTGTTTAAATGATAACATCCCACTAATGACAGCACTTATTAACGACGAAGGATTTGATAATCTTTTTATTGAACAGTTAAAAAATCTTTATAGAAAAGGAGACGTTCTAATTTGTCTTAGCGTTCATGGTGGCTCAGGAAAAGATAAAGCAGGTCTCTGGTCACAGAATCTAATGAAAGCAATAGATTATGTTAAGAAAAATGGAGGTAAAACACTAGGATTTGCAGGATTTGATGGTGGAGCAATGAAAGACTTTTGCGATGTTTGTATCGTTGTTCCATTTAATGCAACACCTCATGTAGAGGCTTTTCATGTTGTTCTACAACATTTAATTGCTTTCAGACTAAAGGAAAAAATAATAAATTACAAAGATTAAAATGAAAAACAAAGCAGTTTTTTTAGATAGAGATGGTGTAATAAACGAAATTATTTATCATAAAGAAATGGGAATTGTTGATTCACCATTTACTGTTGAACAATTTAAATTGTTACCAGAGGTGGGCAATGCAATTAATAGATTTCATAATCAAGGTTTCAAAGTAATACTTGTATCTAATCAACCAGGTATTGCCAAAAATCATTTTGATATGGAAGTTTTTGAAAAAATCAAAGAAAAAATGAAAAATGAACTAGCAAAAGCCGGCTCGATGCTTGATGCTGAATATTATTGTTTCCATCATCCAGAAGCAAAAATTGAGAAATACAAAAAAATTTGTGATTGTAGAAAACCTAAAACGGGAATGATACTACAGGCAACAGAAGACCATGAAATCGATATTTCTAAATCATGGATGATTGGAGATGGTATAAATGATATTCAAACAGGACTTAATGTAGGATGTAAAACAATACTCATCGGAAGTATGAAATGTGATCTATGTAAAATCTTAGAAGATGAAGGAGCAAAACCTGACTTTATTGCTGCAAATCTATATAAGGCATCTTTAATTACCGAGGAAGAAGAGAGGACATGACATGGAAATATTTCTAGATACTGCAAATACTAATGAAATATCAGAAATACTTGAATGGGGCATTATAAAAGGAATTACCACAAATCAGAAAATTTTTCTTAAAGAAAAGGGATGTAATTTTGAAGAACAATCAAAAAAAATACTTAAAATGGTTGAACCTCATCCTGTTAGTCTTGAAGGCCCAAATAATTTAGATGAACTTTTAGAAGAAGCTAAAAAATATTATAAATGGGGAAAAAATGTTGTTATAAAAGTTCCAATGCTTGCTGATGGTAGCGGATTAAAAGCAGTTAAAATTCTTGAATCTAAAGGTATTAAAACAAATGTAACTGCTATGATGAGTGTTAACCAAGCAATGTTAGCAATTGCTGCTGGTGCATCATATGCTAGTCTCTTTTTTAATAGGATTAGAGATAGTGGTAGTGACCCTGTTGATGTCGTAAAAAAATCACGTGCAATTATTGATTGTGGAGGTTTTAAAACAAAACTTATTGTCGGAAGCATTAGAAATCCATCAGACGTTGTAGAAATCGCTTCAGCAAATCCTCATATTATTACAATTCCATATAACATTTTAAAACAGATGCCTTATCATGAGAGAACGGTTTCAACCCTTGATGAATTTGAAAAAGCATGGGATGAATTTAAAAAAGTGGAAAAGCAATGTTAAGTTTTTTTTAAAAAAAAAGAATAATGAATAAGTTATAAGATGCAAAAACTTATTTTTAAAATATGATTAATTGAAAATTATTGAACCATATTTTTGATTTGAAATCAAAACTCCAAATTTTATTATTTATAGTAGTTATTAAAATTATCTATTATTAAGGAAATATTTAAATTTCCATATTTTATTATGATACTTGTAAATTTATAGTATTGAGGGAGAAAACCATATGAAAAGTAGAATCGTTAAGAAAGGATTAGTTCTTGGAATAATAATATTATTTGTTGGAGCAGGTATTATACCATCAACACTTGGTAACATAAAAGAAAAGACAGCATTTACAGATTCTAAATCTCGAGGTTATATTCAGGGATTAATAGATAATGCATCAATTGGTGATACTATAAATATCCCTAGCGGCACATATTATGAGAACATTAAAATCAATAAAACAATTAATCTTGTTGGCGCAGGAAAGGATACAACAATTCTAATGCCTAGTAGTATTTATAGAGATGTTGTGCATATTTCTGCTAATTGGATAAATATCAGTGGTTTTACAATAAGAAAATGTGGCGAGAGTTCTTTTGGGATTAACATAATTTCAAACCACAACAGTGTCAAAGATAACAATATCTCAGAAAATTATGATATTGGTATTGTTATCTCTGGATTATACAACACCATTATGGATAATGAAATCTATGCAAATACCAATGAAGGTATAGAACTACAGGACACCAGCTATAACACCATAGAAGGCAACACAATCTCAAACAATCCTATAGGCATAAGAATCATTGATAGCATAAACAATATTATTGATGACAATATAATTTCCAACAACGAATATGGTATAGAACTAGATTATAACTCCGAAATCAATACAATTACTGGAAATACTATTAGCTCAAATGAGAATTATGGAATAGACATCTATGGTGATAACAATACCATAAATAACAACATAATATCAAATAACAACTGTGGTATAAAACTCGAAGGTTCAAACAATAACATCATAGGTAACTCTTTCATCAACGATGGCCTTTATGTTTATGCTTCTATTCATAACAATGTAATAGATAATACAGTGAATGGTAAATCTCTTGTCTATCTTGAAGATGAATCAGATATGATAATAGATGCTAATGCCGGGCAAGTAATTCTTGTAAATTGTGACGAAATAATCGTCCAGGACCAAGAGATAATTGATACATATATTGGTATTATTTTAATAAGTACAAATAATTGTCTTATTTCTAATAACGATATTAACTCGAACAATGAGAATGGCATAGACCTCTATCGTTCCAGCTACAATGATATCAAAGACAATTACATTTCAAATAATGAAATTGGAATATTCCTTTTAAATTGCTACGACGACAATACCATCGCTGATAACACTATCAATTTAAATAATTTTTATGGCATAGTTCTCTCCAGTTCAAATAATAATATCATAAGAGATAACACAATCGATTCAAACAATGGGTATGGAATAAATCTCATAATTTCCGAGGACAACACTATCTTGAGCAACAATATCTCGCAAAACACTCTGGGTATAGGGATTTTTAGTACTGGAACCTTCGGAAATAACATATATCACAACAATTTCAAAAACAACGATGAGAACGCCCACGATAATAGTGATATAGGCAATACCTGGGATGATGGTACCTATGGTAATTACTGGTCTGATTATAAAGAAAAATACCCAAATGCAAAGAAGATAATACAGGAGGGTATTTGGGACACCCCCTATCAAATACCAGGCAGAGATAACAAAGACAATCGTCCTTTGATTAAGCAATGGCCAAAATCCTCATCAACAACCAATCCAAGATCCAAAACAACAGTTAATTCTTTATTTCAATGGTTGTTAGAACAATTTCCAATACTGGAAAGACTGCTGTCTTTAATCATAGCTGGTTGAAATCATTTTTCTTCCATCTTTCTAATAATTTTCTTTGAATCCTTTTAATAACTAGTTGCAATTTTAAGATTAGGCTAATCCTACCTAAGAGATTCAAGTATATCTGTAATATTATTTTTCATGGCTTGAAAAAAAGTAGGATAAGAGTATTAATGGTTGATTTTTCACTTCATAAAAAATCGCCGTACTCTTCAGCGGTAGGATTTTTTATTCCTTGTTTTCTTATAGGAATTATTGTCTGATGAATAGAATAACTAGCAATAAAATCACCGAATATTTTTATAAGTTTATCACAGAATTTTTTCATCGTAAGTGTGTCTAGGGCAGTAAAAGATATTATCCAATCGTACTCACCATGAACATATAAGACATTTTCAATATTTATGTTTCCTTCTGGAAATCTATCTTCTAAGAAACCTTTTGTGACGTCCTCGACTACTTCTTTGTTTAGAGGATTTGCTGTCCTTTTAAAAAGAACCGTAAAATGATTAAGGTCTATGTTTTTATAATCAGTCACTGCACTATATCCCCAAATTATATTATTTTTTTCTAATCTTTTTTTGATTCTCAATAATTTTTGTGTGGTAAAGCCACAATTTTTTGCTATATGTTCAATGCTATGATTTGAGTTTTGCTGAAGAATCTTTAGTAACTTTTTTTCGTCTTCATTAATTTGTTCTTTACTAATTTTTGGCATAAATGTTCCTCGAATATTGTATTCTTTAACTATTCTGTTTATTTAAAATATTCACCTCTAATTTTTAGCAAAAAACTTTTAATGAAAAATTTGTTGTTATGGATTAATTTATGCAAATTGTAATTTTATGTGGCGGTCTAGCAACAAGACTTGGTAACCTTACAAAAAAAATTCCAAAATCAATGGTAAAAATTAAAAATAAACCATTTTTAGAATATCAAATTGAAAATCTAAAAAAACACTCATTAAAAGATATTGTTTTGTGTATAGGTCATTTATCAGAGCAAATTGAGAATTATTTTGGTAATGGAGACAAGTTTGGTGTAAATATTAAATATAGTTACGATGGAGATAAACCACTTGGTCCAATTGGGGCACTTAAAAATGCTGAACCTTTACTTGAAGAGATATTCTTCATTATGTATGGAGATTCATATTTAAATGTAGATTTTCAGAAAATAAATTCTTATTTTACAAATCATAAAAAACTAGGTCTAATGGCGGTTTATAAAAATTCTAACAAATATGATAAGAGTAATTTAATTGTAAAAAACAATATGATTTTTGCTTATGGGGAAAAAGAAAGAACGAAAGATATGATCTATATTGATTATGGAACAAGCATTCTTAAAAAAAAAGTATTAGATTTCATTCCAAAAAACACTTTTTACACTACTGGTAAATTGTTTTCTAATCTAATTTCAAAAAAAGAACTTCTCGCATTTGAAGTAAAAGAAAGATTTTATCACATTGGAAATCCAGATGCATTAAGAGAGTTTAGAAATTTTATAGAAACTCAATGAAAATATTGATAAACGTTTTCAGTATTGCCGAATCCATGAAGCTTCTAGCTAAATATTATATAATAGAGGATGCAGATATTGGAGAAAATACAATTATTAGAGATTTTGTAAACATTTTTGGATGTAAAATTGGAAAAGACTGTAAAATTGCACCATTTGTAGATATTCAAAAAGGAGTTGTTATTGGTGATAGATGCAAGGTTGAACCTTTTGCTTTTATTCCAACAGGTGTAACAATTGAAGATGATGTATTTATTGGTCAGCATGTTTGCTTTATGAATGATAAAACACCAAAAGCATATGATCCAGAATGGAAACCAATGTCAACACTTGTTAAAAAAGGAGCATCAATTGGAGCAGGAGCAAAAATAATCTGTGGAAATACAATCGGTGAAGGAGCACTTGTTGGTGCAGGCGCTGTTGTAACAAAAGACGTTCCACCAAACACAGTTGTTGTGGGCAATCCAGCAAAAATTCTAAGAAAGGTGAAATAAAAATGGATGTAATTCCACCAGCAAATCCAGTTTTTAACAAAGAAATGGAAGATGCCGCAATAAATGCTCTTAGAAATGAAAGATTTATACTTGGAGAATCTGTAAATAAATTTGAGGAAGAATTTGCCATATATACTGGGACAGATTATGCAGTCTCAGTAAGTTCTGGAACAAATGCTCTTCATCTTGCACAAATCGCAGCAGATCTTCCAGTAGGTGGAGAGGTGATAACTGTCGCAAGCTCATATATTGCAACAGCAAACTCTATACTTCATGCAAATGGCACACCAGTTTTTTGTGATATTAATGATGAATACATAATCGATGTAAATCAAATAACAGGTAAAATCAGTAGAAGAACAAAGGGAATTATGCCAGTCCATCTTTACGGACATCCAGCTGATATAGATGAAATCAATGATATAGCAAATAAAAACGATCTGTTTGTAATAGAAGATTGCGCTCAATCACATGGAACACTCTATAAAGGAAAAATGACTGGAACTCTATCAGATATGGGTTGTTTTTCGTTTTATTCAACAAAAAACATGACTGTTTGTGGCGATGGAGGAATGGTTACCACCAATAATGAAAAACTTGCAGAAAAAATAAAACTACTTAGAAATCATGGACAATATCCAAAAGACGTACACACCATAGTCGGGTACACTGCTAGACTTAATACTGTAAATGCTGCAATTGGTAGAGTTCAATTAAAATATCTTCCGAAATGGATAGAATCAAGAAGAAATGCTTCAAAAAGATACTGCAGATTACTTTCTGATGTTGATGATATTTCCCTTCCACCAGGTGATACTGAAATTAAAAAGCCATCATATCATCTTTTCGAAATTAAAACTAAAAAAAGAGATGAGTTACTAAAATATCTAAAAGAAAAAGGAATAATTTGTTTAATCCATTATCCAACACCAATACCATACCAACCGATTTATAAAAAATTATTTGGCTATAAAGAGGGGAGTTTTCCAAAAAGTGAGGAACTATCAAAACAAGCAATGGATTTACCGATGTATCCAGAGTTAAATTATGGGCAAATAAATTATATTTCAGAAAAAATTCATGAATTTTTCAATAGGTGATAAACTGAAAATAGGAGTAATTGGAGCAGGTCGCTGGGGTAAAAAACATATCGATGAATATTCTAAGATGAAAGATGTAGAACTTCTTTGGGTATCAGATCTTTCTAAAGAAAATCTCAATTTATGTAAGCCTCAATACAATATTGAAAATATAACAACTAATTATAATGATGTACTTTCTTCAGATGTTGAAGCAGTAAGTATCTGTACCAGTAACGAAACACATTTTGAGGTTTGTAAAAACGCGCTTATTGCAGGAAAAAATGTACTTGTTGAAAAACCATTAACACTACAATCAAAAAAAGCATACAAGCTGATGGAAATTGCAAAACAATCAAACAAACTTTTAGCAGTTGGACATCTTTTTAGGTATAACAATGCAATAAATGAAGTAAAGAAATTAGTTGAAAATAAGACCTTTGGAGATTTGTTCTATCTTAGATTTCAATGGACTATTCAATGGATGCCTGAAATCTATCCTGATAAACAACTAGATATTATTGTTGATATGATGCCTCATTTGTATGATATAATGAACTATTTAACAGGGCTTTGGCCTAAAAAAATAACATGTTTTGGTAAAGATTTTATAAAAAAAGGTCTTGAGGATACAGCCTATATTATTTGTGAATTTCCAAAAAATATTATTACTCATTCTGAAATAAGTTGGACTTTACCTGAAAAGGTTAGAGAAGTAGACTTAATCGGTAGCAAGGCTTGTGCAAAAATTCAAGCAGTATCACAAAAAGCAACAATATTTGAAGGTTCAAATGAGGGAAGGGCCTTAAATATCAAAGAAAACAACACACTAGGCGATGAACTTAGATGTTTTATTGATGCGATAAAAAATAATTCAATTGTATCAAACGATGGAGACATAGGTGCAAGAACTGTTGAACTTGTAGAAGCAACTAGAAAATCACTTGAAACTAAAAAAACAATTACTCTATAAATTTTAATAATCATCAATGTATCTAGGCGTGCTGTTATATGAAGAAAATAAGTGTCGTTCTAACAACTAAAAACGAAGAAAAAAATATTGGTAAACTCCTTGAAAGTTTAACAAATCAAGAAGAGCCATATGAAGTATTAGTGGTAGATTCTAACAGCACTGACAAAACCAGAGATATTGTAAACAAATTTACTAAGAAAAACAAAAAAATAAGACTTTTAGTTCATCCTGGCACAAGAGCAGAAAGTATGAATTATGGTATAAAACAGGCAACAGGAGATGCTGTTTCTTTTATTGGTGGAGATGACGTAGCAGATAAAGATTGGATAAAAGAAATAAGAGCTGGACTTAAAAATGCAGATATTGTTGTTGGAGAACTCATTTCTAGAGGAGAAGAACAAGTTAAAAATATTGAAAATGTAAAACTCTTTCATAAAGGTGCAAATATTTCATATCCGGGTACAAATACTACTTATAAAAAAGAGATACTTGACAAACTAGGAGGATTTGATCCATGGTTTTCATCTGCAGAAGATCTTGAGATAAACTTTCGAGCAGTTGATGAAGGATATAAGATTATCAATAATAAAAAAGCAAAGATATATTATCGACCCAAAGGTACCGCACTTGAATTTCTGAAACAATCGTTTTGGTATGGATACGGAAGAAAACTAATAGGACTTAAGCATGGTAGAGTATGGGAAAAACACTCAATGAAGGATGTTTTAAAGACTCAGATAACCATATTTGGATTATCAAGACTTCTTATTGGTTTTTTAGGATATATTTATTGTGTAATAACGGTTAGAAGATATCCAACTAAAAATTAAAAAATCAAAATCTAGGTTTAATTTATCATATTTATAATCTAATAAGATTAGAACTAAAACGAAGGTTGAATAAATGCTTCGTAGTAATTATTTATGGAGCTGATTCCTCAATACCAATACTGAAAAAAGTAGATGGATCATTCATAGTATTATAACTTGTACCTATCCATGCATCGTTTCTAACAGTTTTAGACCATCTAACCTCATCAATCACTGCATCAGTATATTTTGCTCCAGCTTCAGGTCTATATCTACCAAGATCATCAGAATCAGGTAAATTTTGAATGAAATCAGCAGAGGTTTCGATTAATGAAAAATCTACTTCATCTCCATCTACAAATACATCTATATCATTTATACCACCCAGATTCAATGTAGATGTTAAATAAATCCATTGACCTAATATTGATATAGGATTTTCAGTAATACCCCTTGTACGAATTCCAGGTACTGCATAAGTAGTAAACAAAAATTTTCCACCCTGACCAAAAGCTATGGCATACGATGCATAAGATCCACCAAGTGAATTATATTTATGCATTATAGGTACATCCTGAGTTTCAGGTTTAATCCATGCCTCCCAAGTCATAGTAGCCAATGAACCATCAGCTGGTCGAGCCATATCACCAAAATCAATAAAGTCCTTTTCGTTTTGTTCGAAATCCCTTGCCATTCCAACCTTTCCAGTTACTATACTTGTCCCATGATCATTACCATCATCAAAACCAGCGCTATCACTAAGGCTATCACCAAGATGCCAAACATGTAAATAACCAGAGTCCCAGACCTTATCAGGATACTGCTGACTACCACAACCAGAATTACCATAATACAAAAACAAAACAGTATCCTCACCATCAGAAACACTAGGAACATTCACCCAAGCAACAAGCTCACCATTTGAATCATCATATTCTTCAATCTCATGAAACAACCTACCAGCAACACCAGAACCATCCATAAACAAAACATCATCACCATCAACCTGAACCTTAACAGCCAGATCAGAATCAACCAAACTAACAAGAACCGGAAAATCAGAAAGATCACCCGCAACCATGGTATGATTAATGGTTATCTGCTTACGATACAACCATCCCTGCTCAAAAGGATCAAAAACCATTATCGGCTGAGTTTTAAAAACAAACGCCTTACGAACCCAGTACTTACCATCAGTAACATTGACAAACCAAGTATAATCCCGAGTAAATTCAAGATCACTCACAGGAACAGAATAAACACCATTACCAACACCACTACCACTACCACTACCAATATAAGGAACAGTCTCAACAGAAAAATCCATCAAATCACCCTGCAGATCCTCCAACCTAAAACTCAGCTCAAAAAGATCAACAGAAACCCAACTATCACCATCAACAGGCAAAGGCTCAGAAACAATTGGTGCCTCAATTTCTGTATGAAAAGAAAACTCCTTTTCAACAGTATCCTCACCATCAGAAACAACAACACTCCAAGTATACTCAGTGTTACTCTCAAGACCAAAAATATCAAAAGAAAAATCTCCATCTTTTACATTATATCCGCTATCAGAACCAATATAGGGACTGGTAGTAACAGTGTAATTCATACGATCACCATCATAATCACTAAGATGAAAACCCAACTCAGAAATACTAAGCGGAACATCAACTGTGCCATCAGGAGGATCCTCACCCAAAACAACAGGAGGCCGATTAGGCGGCCAAGGAATAATATTTTCAGCAGTAGCAGTAGAAAACAAAGCATAACCAATAAAACCAAAGCTCATAACCGGCGGAAGAAAAACACTAAAACCTATTCCCCAGAAACCAATAGCAGTACCCTGCTGAGCACCCTCAGCGATAAAACCCTTACCAGACAAAAGACCACCACACGAAGTAATAGCATAATACGCATTCCAATGCATAATCACACGAGGAATCGGAACAAGCAAAATAGGAATAAGA
>DAOVGR010000007.1 GCA_030672305.1 Thermoplasmatales archaeon
GGTGCAGCAGCTGCCAAGGGTGGGGTTGTTCGCCCATTAAAGCGGATCGTGAGATGGGTTTAGACCGTCGTGAGACAGGTT
Source organism: Thermoplasmatales archaeon (assembly GCA_030672305.1). Lineage (GTDB taxonomy): Archaea > Thermoplasmatota > E2 > DHVEG-1 > DHVEG-1 > SG8-52-3. The sequence goes on from DAOVGR010000007.1 coordinate 82, forward strand.
TGTTGCTATCTTCTAGAAGCGTTGATGCTTGAAGGGAAAGGCCCTTTAGTACGAGAGGAACAGGGGCCTGAAGCCACTAGTTTACCAGTTGTCTGACAAGGCAGTGCTGGGCAGCCACGCTTTAAGGGATAAATGCTGAAAGCATCTAAGCATGAAGCCCACCCTGAGACGAGGCATCATAGAGCTCGAATAGAAGATTCGTTTGATAGGGCTAAGGTGTAAGCATGAAGCTTCGGCGACATGTTCAGCCTGTAGCTACTAAAAGCTCATTTACTGGTTCAATCGTTAAACAGGTTGCATATAAATCCAAATTTAGAGTAAAAATGGTTTGACGGCCAAAGCGGTGAGGAAACACCCGGTCTCATCTCGAACCCGGCAGTTAAGCTCACCTGCGTAATTCTCTTAACCATGATGCGCGAGCTCATGGGAAGATTACCCTCTTAAGAGGGCTTGAACCTTTGGACTAGGTGGAGAGCTCTGATTGATTCCTTCGGGAGTCTTTTAGGGTAAACTTCACTGTTTGAAATCCTTTGTTTCCCGGTACGCTGTCAAACCATTTATACATTTTTTTCTTGCATTTCTCTCCTTCATTGATTTGTAAAAATGTTGTGATTAATCCTTTCTTATCAAAACTCAAATATATTTTACTAACAAAAAACAAAATAATTAAATATCCTTCAACACCTATAATTATTATTAGATTTCAAGGACCAATTTATAACAATTTAATCACAATTTAAAGTCCTTGTACAATATAATTGACACAAGTTTTATATACTACAATGTGCAATAAGTATAAGTATATATATTTCTTAATACAAAGGATATATATAAATGGTAGAAGAGGTGAATTCTAAATGAGAAAGACAATAGTAGTATGTATGATAGCTTCAATGCTATGTTTTAGCATGCCTGGCATTGTTTCTAAAGGTATCGATAATAATTTTGAAAATAATTTAGTGATTGTTGAACCAGGTTCAGATACTATAACACTTCTTAAAGACACAGTTACAAAATATCTCAATATGGATGAAGAGCTATACGAACCTGCAATGCAGAATGAACCATATTGTCCACCCCAACCACTACTTGGTGGAAATGATATATTTGGACTATGGGTAAATATTGTTTATAACGGTCAAAGCTTCCAACAACAAGTCCCAATAGATCCACAAACTATCAAAGGTAAACTAACAGACCCTAAATATAGAACACCAATTTATTTTGATGTAGACGGAGATAGTGATTATGATATTGAAACTGGTTTTGGTTTCTTCCAATATGGTATTGACGAGATAATGTCAGATGGGTCAACTAGAAACCATCCCGCATGGGCCACTGCTTTTGATTTTATGCAAATAGGTGATGGACTTGATGATCAGTTAGGAGACCTTGTGGTTTGGCAGGAATTCCATGTCAATCTAGACATACTTATTTCTAGAGCTTCAGATAGATCGTCATCAACTGTTTTTTCCCAAATATTGGAGAGATTTAAACCAGGATTCTTTTTAAGACAGTTACTCGAGCGATTAGCAGAAAGAGGATCACGTTTTAATATATTGCAGAATCTTATTAACAAGCTTCAAGATCGTTTTGCAGACGAGGAACTAGAAGAAAGTGATGAAGAATATAATATTGGAGCATCAGTAGCTGAAAGGGATTACCTTGTAACAAGGGTTGGATGGCGTTCTCCTGCTGGTGAGAAGATTCCAATACGCTATGAGAAAAAGTTAGCTGTTGGAAAGAATAATATCTTTAGACCTCTAATCTTTCAAAAAGAAATGAATCCTTATGATGTTATAAGCATTGCTTCTAATGATGTTATGTTTGGATTCCAGGTATTCAGAGCGGGAATGTCGTCTCCAACATATGATGTAAATTTTTCTATTAACTTTGATCCAGCAGTCTATACTGTTGCTCAATTCATTCCTCGAGAAGGAAAAGTGACATACTACTACCATGATGTAGGTCCAGGAAATCCCTTAGATATTACATTTTCTTCAAATATTCTTAAGGGTGGTGACCAGGATGAAGAAAAGGAAGGAACCTTGTCTCTGACTATTCACCTTGACACTCCTTCTGCCGTAGCTGGTGAGGGAAAGTGGATGAGTTTTGAACCAGAAATACTTCTCGATGGCTCTCCGCTTGGAGGTAACCTCATATACGCTGCAAGTCATAAATTTGAGGTTGGAATAATTGCAAATTCTCCTAGATTTGAAGAAAAAGTTGAGCTTATAGGAATTCCAAAGAGCGTAGTGTTTAAATGGGGTGTCGATGTTGAGGTTACTATTGTTCAAGATGAAATTGTAGAAGCTGGAGTTGAAGGATTTGTTGGGCTTGATATGAGTAGTGATTTTGACGATATTATTGTCTATTATCCAAAATCTGATCCTGAATCTCCGGATGTTACATGTTTCCAGGTTAGTGATATACCTAGTTCGCGGGAGTTACGAGCAGGTGCATCCTTAAGTCTTGATAATGGAAGCATGTTAAAGTTTGATATTGGCGGATTTGTTTCGCATGATATGAGTAGCTCTCTTGGGGACATAACGCTATTTTGGCCAAAGGCAGATCCTACTGACCCTGATATGCCCATGGTCCATGTTCCAGGCGGTAGCTTTTCAAATCATGGAAAGATCAGTGCTGAAGCTACTCTTAACATAGATTTAGATGATTTCAGCAATCCTGATAATTATATTTATGGAAAAGTAGCACGTGAGTCTAATTCCAATTTTGGTGAGATAGGCTTTTACTTACCGAATATAGAAATCCCAATAGTTAAAGTAACAGATGTTCCAGCCAATGCATTTGCACGAGGAAGATTCCTATGGAATAAGCTTGAAGGACATGGAAGGGCTGAAAGAACTTCTTCCGGAGCAGCAGATCCAATTTCTTTCTACATGGAATTTGATACAATTACATTAAGCAATGTACTTGAAATTGGTAATGGGCATATACAAACGGATTTTCATATTAATCAGAATGGATATTTCAACTTTGATACCTCTTCTGATATTCTTGGTAATACATTTGAGGTAAGAAATGAAGAGACAGGTAACTCACTGGGAATAACTGTTGATACAGTCTCTGCCGAAGATTTCAGATCAACGTGGGCAATTGATTCATCTGGTGAACAGCTAATTGTTGATGATCTAGAACTTAGTGGTAGACTGAATATATTTGAAAATTTCGGAATTGATATATCTCTTGATGGAAAGGATGTTGAATTTGCCGGAACTTGGGATGCAGGCGATGAGGGCGATTTTGAGATAGATTTCTATCAAGAGGAACCAACAACAATTGACATTGACTTAAGTGATGTAAGCGAAGATTTCGATTTATATGGTGCTGTAACGGTATCAGATCAAATTCATTTTGACCTAAGTTGGACGTGGGGAGAAGCAGGGCACTTTTACATAAATGATAATACAAATGATGCTAATATTCTATCAATTGAGCTTTATGCCACCTACCAAGACCAATTTGGTGTTGATATACAAATTACTGATGTAAGTTTGTATTTCCATATAGACTGGATTAAGGACCCTGATTGGTGGAGGCCATACTGGTGGTTAGAATATAATGTTGGGGGAAATATAGACCATATAGACCTACTTTGGTATGGAACGTGGTATTCCATAGCTTAGTTATCCCTCAAAATATAATTAATAAATAGAGGTGATATAAAATGGAAAAGAATGTATATGTAAGGCTTGTGGTTGTGACCATATTTACATTCATGATTTTAACATCTGCCTCACAAGGACTTGTCAATCAAGATATTACAATTAATAAAACCAATGTTAGGAAATTATCTTCTGTACCTCTTGGTGATGACCCATTTTTTACCTGGGAGGATGATTTTGAAACTACACAGTGGATAGATCCAGATCCTTCTCTGTCATATAACTATGAACTTGCTACAATAGGTGGTGACACTGTAGCACTTATGAAAAATACATATGAACTTTGGACTGATCCTGATTGGACAAAGATGAAACAAATAACAATTACTAGTAGCTCTCCTTTGTCTGACTATGCAGTACTTATCAATGTTGAATATGATGGTGACATGCAAGATGATTATGATGACTTACGCTTTAAACATGAAGAAAACCCTTCTGTTTGGTGTGACTATTGGATAGAATCTGCAGACTCCAATGAAGCTCTTATTTGGGTAAAAATTGATTATATTCCAACAGGTAATAGTATACTGTCCATGTTTTATGGAAATCCTGGCGCATCTGGTATGAGTGATTTTTATGATGTTTTTACTGAATGGGTGGAAAAATGGCCAAATGATGAGAGGATAACTGAACATCTTCCTAAAGAAGGTGCTTGGGACCCTGATGTGTGCTATGGTGATGATGAATTTTTGGTAATTTGGGAAGAAGGACAATACTTTATCCCTCCGTTTACAGCTGGTTTTAAACAGGAACTTAGAGCATCGATTTTTGATCCAGATGGAGAACTCTTGGTTGAAGATGAGCGTGTTTACAAACCTGGTACTACGTATTATCGTAACGAGGACCCCTCTATTGCTTATGGTGGAAATGGTAAATTCTTTGTTGCTTGGGAGCATTTTGCAAATACTGCAAATCCAGGTATTACAACTATGGATATCTATGGTAGAACTGTTAAGAGAAACGGTGCTGGATTATCACTTGGAACTGTTAAAAATATCTGTATCGCAAGTAATTGCCAAGCTGACCCGAATGTAGAATTTGATTCTGTTAATGATCAATATTTAGTGGTATGGGAAGATGCAAGAAGCAGTACAAGTGATTACAATATATATGGCAGGTTATATGATACGGATGGCAGCCCAGTTGGTAGTGAGGAAACAATATGTAGTGAAAGTAATTGCCAGGCAGAACCCTGGGTTGCTTTTGATTCTGTAAATGAGCAGTATATGATTGTATGGGAAGAAGGATTAACACCTGAGAATGGTCCATTTAGGATAATGGGTGGTTTGTATGATGCAGAAACACTCAATGAGCTATGGTCAGATACGATTGCAGAACCATCAGACTGGCCTAATTACGATGTTGATTATAATTTCCCATGTGTTGAATTCTGTGAGGAAACTGAGGTATTCATAGTTACATGGAATGATGGAGACATAAGTGATAATGACTGGTTAGGTAACGTCTATGGGATAATTATTGATACATCAGGTGACACTGTTGTAGATTCATTTACAATTAAAAATGGTAATTATATTAGAACCGATATTGTTCCATATCTTACCACTCACTTCTTTGTATCTTATGATAGTAACAGTAAGATCTGGGGCAAACTAGTATCTTCTGATGGAATTGTATTATCAGACGATATTCGTCTTTCAGCAAGTAACTCTGCTAAAGCTGATTGGGCGAATATGGCTGTTGGTGCTGGTAAAATCTTTGTATCTTGGGAGGATACGCGGGTAGAATATACCCCTCCTTGGAATAATAATCCTGATGCATATGGAAACTTATGGACTTTAAACATACCCAGTGGTAGTGATGTTTCCTATTCAATTGGAGTTGAAAAGGATCTAATATTGGATGCTCAAATAACTTCTAAAGAACTTCCTGATGACCCTGTTATCGAATGGACAATGTTCAATGTTTTATATGATACAAGTGAAGGAGGAAGTATTACATTTAACATTTTAGATAGTAGTGCTACAATTGTTTTAATGACTGATATAAATGACGGTGAAGATCTATCAGGAATAGACCCTGAAGAACATTCTCAGATACGTTTACAAGCACAATTCGAACGTGATAATCCCTCTTTTACCCCACTACTGGATTATTGGTCTGTAAAATATGTTGGTATTGATGAGGACCCACCCGTTACAACAATTGATGAAATCGTAGGTACTCTTGGTGAAAACGGATGGTATACAAGTAATGTCAAAATTTACCTTGACGCAACTGATGGTCAATATGGAACTGGTGTTGATAACACCTATTATAAAGTAGATAATGGCGACGTGCAGGAATATGATGATAACATAGGTATTAATCTTCCTGCAGATGATCCCTATGCACTATGTGGAGAACATAATGTTTATTATTGGTCTGTTGACAAAGCAGGGAACGAAGAAGATCAAAATGGACCTGAGCATATAAAAATTGACAAAGGACCACCACATTGTATAATATGGGATCCTCCAGACCGGGCAAAAGTACCAATGGAAGGAGGTTTCTGGGTACAAACAGATGCTACAGACAATTGTTCAGAGATATGGTATGTAAGATTTGATGTTGGACCACCATATGAAAATCCTTTTCTTGTTTATGAGGACGATCCACCAGGTTCAGGTAAATATAAATGGTATTGTGATCGCTCAACACCTAAATCTGAGTGGAGACATCTGATCGCTGTAGCTGTTGACTATGCAGGTCACGAATATGAATACAACATTTACATTCAATTCCCGAGATCTCAATCATCTGTACTATTAAGATTCCTATCGAGATTTCCGATTCTAAGATCTATTAAATTTGATACACCAATAGATGTTGAAGAGTTCAAATTTGGAATAGTTGCTGATCAAGCTTTAGAAGTTGTGACGTCTGGTAAAACAGATGCCGCAAAATTTGTTGCTACAAGATTGATAAACAGAAAAGATACTGTTATATGGGATAAGGATTCTTCAGAGGGTCTTTCAGCAAGGTTTAATTTACCGACTGGAATATATAAGATCACAACTACAACCTATATGGAAAATGAAGAGTTGACAACGAGTCAAGGAAAAATATTCTACATTAATATCTGAATATTTTTTTCTTTTATCCTATTTTTCTTATCTGTAATCAGCAACCTGATAACACTAGTACACAAACCTTTAAATAATATTAATACTGTTAATTATATTAAATAAGAAATATGGGGGAATAATCTTTCATGAAGGTAAAAATTCTACCAATAATAGTTGTAATAATATTTGTTTTTTCAAGCATAAATGTAATTGCAATAAATGCAGATGAAGAAAATAGTATTAAAATTGCAAAAAAATATGAGTCTATATCTTTTTCCCAGGCAACAATAGACTCAAATGATGAATATGTTTCAATAAATATTGAAGAGGCAAACACTATTTTGAAAGATTCAGGAAAACCAATGCTTCCTGTTTATGTAAAAACATTTAAATTTCCTTTTGGGACAAAAATAATAGATATTGAATGCACAACGTCAGAAATAAAGCAGGAGGTTATTTCTGGGAAAATTGAACCTGCACCTAGGCCAGTTCCACTGGTTTCTTTGAAAAATACTATTGATAATATTGAGAAAACACAAGAAAACAATGATGTTTACTTAAGTTCAGAACTTTATCCGGATAAATGGTATGAATATAGTATTGGCTGTGGTCTAGATGGTAATGATCGTGTTGTATTCTTAAATGTTCGTTGTTATCCAGTTAGATATTTACCTTCTGAAGATACAATTTATACTATTGATAATGTGGATGTGAAGGTAACATTTGAGGAAGGTAAAAATCCTTTGCCTGCTGAAAAGGAATATGATCTAGTAATTATTACCCCCAGAAGGTTTTATCCCGCAGTAATACCCCTTGCAATTCATAAAAATAAGATGGGAGTCTCAACTAAAATTAAGACAACCGAGTCAATATACAGACAATACAGGGCAAGGGACAGACCTGAGGAGATTAAACTGTTTATAAAGGATGCAATTGAAGATTGGAATATTACATATGTTTTATTAATGGGTGGTAGGCAGGGATTTGGAGCAAGATGGTATGTTCCTGCCCGATATTCTAATACAAATGATCGAAGCTTTTGGAATGAAACCAGTTTTGTAAGTGATCTTTATTATGCAGATGTGTATCGTTATAATGAGACTTCTCAAGAGGTCGAATTTGAGGATTGGGATTCTAATGGAAACGATATTTTTGGAGAATGGACCTTTATATGGGTAGGTAATTGGTGGTATGAAGAGGATAAAAAAGATATTTTAGATCTTTATCCGGATGTTTATGTTGGACGCCTTGCCTGTAATGATATTTTAGAGGTTAGAACAGTTGTAAATAAGATAAAAAAGTATGAGAAATCTGCCTATAATCAAGATTGGTTCAAAGATATGATTGTTGCAGGTGGTGATACAGTCCCCTATGGTGATGGTATATGGGAAGGAGAATATGAAAATGATCATGCAGCAAGCTTTATGGAACCACTTGGATTTGAAATAAAGAGATACTGGGCATCAGATGAAACATTGACGAATACGAGTTTAATTCCTGCAATAACAGAAGGCGGTGGATTCTTGTTTGTTGCTGGTCATGGTAGTCCTATTGTATGGTCAACCCATTGGCCAGAGAGTGAGTTCGGGTGGATTGATGCATTGATAAATTTTGATATGAAGAGTTTAAAAAATAGAAATAAACTTCCAATTTGTGTTGTTGGTGGATGTCATAATAGTATGTTTGATGTGGCTCCAATAAGATTTCTTAAAGGAATTCTAAAGCTTAGGTTAAAATTTTTCATATTTGCTGAAGATGAGGAAACCTTTGGTAAATATTACTGGTTAAGAAGATGTTGGAGTTGGAATCTTGTCAGGCAGAAACGAGGAGGATCTATTGCAACTATTGGTAACTCAGGTCTTGGTTGGGGTGTTGGAGGAGAAGGAAGTACTCAAACCGGTGATGGTTATATAACTACGCATTTCTTTGAGGTTTATTCTGAATCTGATGATATAGAAAACTCTACACTTGGCATGGTTCACAGTCAGACATTGAATGATTATATCGGATTTTTCCATCCTAATGAAGATGAAATTGATAGAAAAACAATTGAACAATGGGTTTTACTAGGTGATCCAAGTTTAAGGATTGGTGGATACCCATCTTAAACTCCTATTATATTCCTTTTTTCTACAAACCTTTAAATAATAATATTCATAATTATATAAGATTATAAAATGGGGGAGTACAATAATATGAAAATAAAAATTCTACCAATATTAGTAATAATAATATTTGTTTTTTCAAGCATGAATGTATTTGCTTTAGATACAAATAAAGATAATTCTAATAGATTTGCTGAAAAATTTGATAGAGTATCTTTTTCACAAGTAACTGTAGACTCAATTGGTGAATATGTTTCATTAGATATTCAAGAGGCAAACACTATTTTGAAAGATTCAGGAAAACCAATGCTTCCTGTTTATGTAAAAACATTTAAATTTCCTTTTGGAACAAAAATAATAGATGTTGAATGCACAACGTCAGAAATAAAGCAGGAAATAATTTCTGGGAAAATTGAACCTGCACCTAGACCAGTTCCACTGGTTTCTTTGAAAAATACTATTGATAATATTGAGAAAACACAAGAAAACAATGATGTTTACTTAAGTTCAGAACTATATCCAGATAAATGGTATGAATATACCATTGGCTGCGGTCTAGATGGTAATGATCGTGTTGTATTCTTAAATGTTCGTTGTTACCCAGTGCGATATTCACCTTCTGAAGATAAGATATATTCCATTGATAATGTGGATGTGAAGGTAAAATTTGAGAAAGATATTAATTTAATTCCTATTGAAAGTGAATATGATCTTGTGATTATTACTCCACAAAGATTAAAAAGAGATGTTTTACCCCTCTTATCTCATAAAGAAAGTATGGGTGTATCTACAATAATACAGACGACTGAGTCAATTTATAAACAATACAACGCTAGAGACAGAGCTGAGGAGATTAAACTTTTCATTAAGGATGCAATTGAAAATTGGAATATTACATATGTATTATTAATGGGTGGTAGTCAGGGATTTGGAGCAAGATGGTATGTTCCTGTTCGATATTCAAATACCCATGACCGAAGTTACTGGAATGAAACTTATGTTAGTGATCTATATTATGCAGATGTGTATCGTTATAATGAGACTTCTCAAGAGGTCGAATTTGAGGATTGGGATTCTAATGGAAATGGTGTTTTTGCAGAGTGGACGTGGATATGGGATCCTGAACGTTGGTGGTGGTATGAAGAGGATAAGAAAGATGTTCTAGATCTTTATCCGGATGTTTATGTTGGTCGTCTTGCTTGTAACAATAATAGAGAGGTTAGAACAGTTGTAAATAAGATAAAGAAATATGAGACTTCAGCCTATAACCAAGAATGGTTCAAAGATATGATTGTTGCAGGTGGTGATACAGTTCCTTTTGGTGATGGTATTTGGGAAGGGGAATATGAAAATGATTATGCAGCAAGCTTTATGGAACCACTTGGTTTTAATATTCATAGATATTGGGCTTCAGATGAAACCCTAGATAATGATAGTCTGTATCCAGGAATTTCGGAAGGTGGTGGATTCTTATACGTTGCTGGTCATGGAAGTCCCATTGTTTGGTCGACCCATTGGCCGGAGAATTATTCTGGGTGGATTGATCCATTGATAAATTTTAAAATGGGGAAATTGCGAAACAAGGATAAACTTCCAATTTCTGTTGTTGGTGGTTGTCATAACAGCATGTTTGATGTAGCTCCAATAAGATTTCTTAAAGGAATTTTGAAGCTTGGATCAGATTACTTTACTTGGGACGAATCAGAAGATTGCTTTAGTAAATTTTACTGGATCCAAAGATGCTTTAGTTGGAATCTTGTCAGGCAGAAACGAGGTGGATCTATTGCAACTATTGGTAACACTGGTCTTGGCTGGGGTGTTGGAGGGGAAGGAAGTACTCAAACCGGTGATGGCTATATTTCTACGCACTTCTTCGAGGTCTATAGTGAATCAGATGATATAGAAAACTGTTCCCTTGGCATGGTTCACAGTCAGACGATAAATGATTACGTTAAATTCTTCCATCCTAATGAAGATGAAATTGATAGAAAAACAGTTGAAGAATGGGTTTTACTAGGTGATCCAAGTTTAAGGATTGGCGGATACCCTAGTTAAATCTTTTTCTTTTTAAAAAAACAAGGATTGTTAGTGCAATTAATATAAAAATTGTTTCAAAACCAGGAGTTTCCTTGTTTTCATCATTTCCTTCATTTTGATTATTTGCTTTCAGGGTGATATTTACACTAGTCGAGACCTTTGATTGGGCCCCATGATTATCTATAACAGTTAATTGAACTGTATAATCGCCCTCAATTGAATATCTATGTGTTGGAAATATTTCCTCACTAGTTGATCCGTCTCCCAAGTCCCAATTATATGATATTGTATCTCCAGAATCTGGATCATAACTACCTGATGCATCAAAGATTACACTCTGATTTACATATCCACTATATGGTCCATCAGGATCAGCTATTGGAGCTTGATTTTCAGGTACGTCTGATACTATTGTAAGTGTTGTTGATACTTCTGAGGACCATTCACCACTATCATCTTTTACCTTTAGATATATAGTATATTGACCTACTGGTAAGTCATTTTTTATAAATGATTTGTTTACTGAATAAAGCTCTTCTGGATCTGACCACCATAAATATTCTACTACTGTACCATCAGGATCATATCCATAGGCTTCAAACTTTATATTATCCCCATAATCTGCTTCTGGGATAGTAGGTTGTAAAATATATGCATTAGGCTTTTGATTAACAAATATTATTGTAACTTGTGAAATATCGGTATCCATTGCTCCTTCGTTATCTTTCACTTGAAGTTTTACAGTATATATTCCAGCAGATTGATAACTATGAGTTTTTTTTGGTGTTGATAACCAGTCAGTATCATAGGATCCATCATTGGTCCAGTCCCATCGATATCCTGCGATAGAACCATCTGGATCAGAACTTCCTGAACCATCGAATTCAATTTCAATGTTTGTCTGTCCAGAATATGGGCCATCTGCATCACCAGTTGGTACTTGATTTCCACCAGTAAAATAACCTAATGGGTAATTATCTTGGTTACTACCTCCAGGAATAGTATACGGTGTGTCACCTATTCCATCATCATTGTTATCTTCGCCATCATAATCCTCCCAATAATTACCTTGCATGCCATAATCCCAATTGTTAGATCCGTAATCCTTTGCATTGCTATCCATATTATCTGAAAAATCATTTAAGTAAATTGTATTTCCGGAAGATGATGAACTAAGAAAAACACCATTAGCATTATTATTTTGAATATCATTACTTCTAATAGTATTACTGTCTGAATTTGAAAAATATACTCCTACATTATTATCTCCAATAATATTATCAATTATATCATTATTATTTGAATTTCCTAGGTATATCCCATGTCCTCCATTTTTTACGTAATTATTTGATATCTCGCAACCTGATACAGTATCTATAAAAATACAGTAATAACTTCCCTTGGTGTTTTGAATTTTAAATCCAGAGATAATCACATTATTTGAGGTTACTTTAATTGTATGATCTCCAGATCCACTTATCGTTGTACTGCTGCTTCCTTCTCCTGTTAGAGTAAGTGTCTTATTGACAATTATTTTCTCTGAATATGTTCCACTATGAACATAGATTGTATCACTTTCATTTGCATCATTAATAGCTGATTGAATATTAGAATAAGTTTGTCCACTGCCAACATGTAGAGTATCTGCTTTAACAGTATCAATGGGTAATAAAACAGTAAACATGCTAAGAAATAATATAAAAATTAAAAAAGTAGGAGTAACTCTATTCATTCTTCTCACAATATTTAGAAAACAATATAGTTTTCTTAATTTTTTCTTAAAGCATTCTTTTTTAAAATAACGCCCCGGCCGGAATTTGAATCCGAGTCCCGAGCTCGACAGGCTCGGATGATAGGCCACTACACTACCAGGGCAAATTATAAGATTTTGTAAAAAGTGTAAATAGAACTCATTTTTTAATTTTTTCCTAAATATACTTATTTTTCTCATAATAGTTAACAAGTATCTTATCTTACTTCATCAAAGAATTCATATTCATCTATCTCATCCTGATACTCTTCAAATTCATCCAGAACACCACCATAAGCAAACATGGTTTGATCAAATAACATTAAAAGATCTGATACATTCATCAAATAAGTCACATTATTTGCTCCTGGATTAAAAGTTAAATTCTCAGTTAAATACATTAGATATTTACTAGCATCATATCTAAGCATTGTTAATCTTGAACCTGCATCTGTTAGATTAACATATAGATCAAGTAGCGTAAGATATTTCTCATAACTTATAAAAGCTTTAGTTTCATTAAAATAATCTTTTGCCTCTAGAAAGTTATAATACGAATTAAGATAATTGGGAAGGGCATTTGTACAGTTATTAATTCCTCTTACTTTATACGAATCCATTAATGTACTATTTTTTTGAGAAAGTGCACTCTGATACCATAATAAACCTAAATCGAAATGATAATTCCCAAATGCTCTGTCCTCCCTTGCTTGGTCTAAAACACTTGAAGATTTAAGAAAATGACTTGTAAAGTTTTCACTCTGTCCCATAATAGTAATAAGTTCTTCATTATGTTCTGCTGTTAAAATGTCGATTTTAGAACGATTTATAATATCTCCTATAAAAAAGGTTATTATAATAACTCCTACCATAATTGCTAGTAGCATAACAAACATATTTCTAGTAAATTCTTTTACCATATTTTCATCACCTTCATTTTTTTATTATATCTTATTTTAAGTCTAATATGTAAGTCCAATTTTATGTTCATCAAAGAAAAACATAGGACATACCGCAGGATCAGGAGTTGTAGTACTAATCCATTCAACCCTTGCTAAATCTAAAAATGGAGCTGCAAGCTGACCAGCTGTTGCAAAATCAACGTTATCTCTTCTAGTTCTACTTAATGAATAATTAATGTTACTTGCACCATTTTTCTCAATTCTAAGCTTGTACCAACTATTTCTCAGATATCCTGCTTGAAAATCAGAGTTTAATCTATTCCAACCATTTGTAGGATTCCAATAATATAATTCCAGTGTCCAATTCATTGGTTTACTAACATTTTCGGTATAATCAAATCTTATTTTTGCAATATCCTCGTCGTTACTATTTTGTAAATTTAAATAAAGATCATAATCCTCGCTTGTATCGCCACATGCAAACCATATTTCCCACCATTCCATATCTGCTTCAAGAGATGAAAGATTATAATCCCAATATTGTGCACCGTCAGATTGTCTGAGTTGTATCTTAAAGGATTGTGAGGTTGAATAATGATATATTGGGGCAACTTCAAAAGAACTTCCCCATGTGCCATTATTATCTATTGTCTCAAACCATTCACGACTTAGATACAGTTGAGATGCTTGTTCACCTGGAAGATCATCAGAAAAATCTTCAGTAACAAAAGATGGATAATCAAAAGCAAATACTATAGCATGGGTTGGGTCATCATCATCTGTTTCTCCATCTTCATCTTGATCGATACCATCATCTGTGTAAATATCATCTGTTAATTCTTCTGCATCATTTGTTCCGTCCTCGTCACTATCCCAAAAAACCGTTCCTTGGTTAGATATAATATGACCATTTGGAAGACTTTCATTTACAATTACTTTGAATTCCAAAATACGGCTAGTTTCTGATGGCACGACACCATTCCATATTATTTTATTTTCTATATTATCATAACTAATAGTTCCAAATTCAGAATAAGCTGAACCAGAGATATATGTAGTATTTTCAGGTATATAATCCTCAAGCTCATTTCCAGGATTATCATTTTGATCTGCTGATCCTGTATTACTAATTGTTATTCTGTATTTTATGGTATCATTACATTCTACTTCTCCACCATTTAGATCATTAAAAGATTTTCTTGCAATTATATTTGTCTGAGCAAATCCTGAAAAACGGAGATTATCAACAAAAGCAGCACTATCAAACATGTTATCTCCTACATCTTGAACAAGTATTGTCACAGTGATTTGATCACCTGGAGAAACAGGATGCATTGCACCACCAATTGGAATTATATCTGAGGCTCCAGCATCAGCACCTGGAGTTCTAGGAGTTGTATCTACTAAATCAACCGCAGCAGGATTTCCACTTTGTGCAAATATATCAAAACCTGAGCCTTGAATATCATTAGAATCTAATACAAAATATCCACTATTTACACTAAGTTCATATTGGGAAACTCCTTTTGAAGGAGAATTAACGGTTATTATTAATTTATCATTATATTTTGTTCCAACATATTCAGGATATTCTGCACTAAAAAATTGTACATCATAATATAAATAATGCATATATAGAGGTACTTGTAAAGTCATTGTTAACTCTGAAAAATCTCTTGGATGTCCATATTTATTTCTAAACCATGTTCCTCTTTCATCGCCTGGATTTTCTTCATCTGCAGTAACTGGAACGTATCCTGCAACACCCGTGCTAAATAATGCAAAAGTATCCCCCTCGGTAGGTGACATTATTCCAAGTGATGATAGAACAATTGCTTGTGTATGACCAGACTGATCACAATCTTCATAAGAAGAATCAATTAAAGTAGATTGATTTTTTAGAATTGCTGATACAAGGTCTGCACCATCATATGTACCAGCACGAACAGATTCTAATGTAAATGCTGTAATACAACAAGATAAAATAATTAATATATTTATGAAAATACTCAAATGTTTATTGTAATTTTTATTCAATTAGTCACCTCCTGGATAATTAATAATAGATAGTATGTTTGAATGTACAGGAGTTCCATCTTGAGTACTATCATTAGGTGTAACTATACATTGCCAAGTATTACCAATACTAGTCTCCTGAGATACAATTACTCTTCTGTCATAAAAACCATCTTTTGTAGATAGATACATCTGATAGATTTGCTCTTGAGAGAGGACTCTATCATAAATTTCAAATTCATCCAAAAAACCATCCCAAAACTTACTGCTGGCTGTACCATGTCCTATCTCAAGTAAATCTACACCAGATCCTAATGCAAAGTTTCTTTCACCAGCTTTAGTAAAAAGTTCACCATTGCAATAAACTAAAATAAGGTTTTCATCTGCATTCCATACCCCAGCAATATGGTACCACGTGTTACTCGATAGATTTTCGGTTCTTACAGCATCTTTTATTCCATCAACACAAACTCCAACATGAACCTCACTTCCCTGTAAGAAAAATTTTACAAAATTATTGTTATCTTTACTTCCCATAAGCATAACAGCGTTATCTGCAGTAATATCATCGCATTTCATCCATAAAGAAATAGTAAAATCATTATTAGCTATATCATAAAAAACAGGCGGTAAGTCCATAGTCAGATACTCACTTGAACCATCAAAATAATAAGCTCCTCCAATCATCCCATTATGTGTCCATGTTGGACCAACTAGTGTTCCGTCTAATCCATTACCTGAATAATCTTTACAAGTATCATTATTCTCAGTATTAAAAGGCATAATTAGATCTGCTATTGGATTTCCGTTAAGCTTCCAGCTATAGATATAAGTTGTTGCATTAATATCTGGAATAATCGGATAGCTATAACATATTAGATCCTCATCAGGGGTATTAGTTTTTAGACTTGAAATTAAAACTGGAGAATTTGAATCATATCCATCAAAACTACCACTTAGAATACCTCTAAAGACTTCCTGTTCTCCTCCTTCGTTGTTATAAATAAATATGCTAACCTCTACCATATCTGTTTTTTTAACTAAAGGTGGATATCCAATATCGTCAAGTGGATATTTACATTCCCCAATCTTCCACTCTGGATTTAAATTTCTATATTCTCTTGTATCAATTAATGTTCCATATGTATTACATACTACTACCTTATAGTCTGAAATTCTTTCCCCACCAGCATGTTCTACTACTGCTATTCCACCATCTGTTACATAACCTTCCAACTTAACATTTATATCAATAGGTTCTAGATCTGGAAACATATAAACTCTAATAACAGAAAAAACAAGAACAGCAATTACAATTAGAATTAAACCTCCAACTACCTCAGAAGATGCATTTTTGTCTTGAAACGAATTGTTTCTCCTCATCTCGCCCAAACCACGAATAAACCTCTGAGATTGCTGGTATTTGAACCTTTTGCGTCATTTTTACAAATTGACATATTTTAATCTAGAAGAATATCTTGAAGACGAAAAATGAGACTAACACTAGTATAAATCCAAATCTTACACCGGATGAAAGTTTTCCATCCATCATAAATCCACCAAGTAGACCTCCTCCTATACTTTGAACAATAATAAATGCGAAGAATGAATTTTTAAGAGCAAATGAATCAATTGGTGCGATCTGGAGGCCTGCTTGCGAAGCTACTCCTCCTTGAGGCATTTTACTTTCTAAATCTAAGAAAGCTGCGATAATAGTTGTATTGATAATCAGAATCACAGCTAAAAAAACAAAGAAACTAATGAATATCACAATACTATATAATGACATTTCCGATTTTCTTTGTTGTTCTACTATTTTTATTTGATCAATCTCTCTTGCAGCAGCTTCAAAAACTGAAGAAGTATTACCACCAATTTCTAGGGCTTTATTTACTGTAACAACAATTCGTTCAACAGATCGAGTTTTAATTCTTCTAGCAAAATTTGTTAGTGATTCATTAACAGAAATTCCCCAGGATAACTGAGCAGCCATTTTTTTAAGCTCGGGAGTCAGTTTACCATGATCTCCATCAGCTGCAGATTTTATTGCATCAAAAACAGTCATTCCTGATGATGTTGAGCTACTGATTTCTCTTAAAAAATCTGGCAGATGATCTTCAATTTCCCGCTTCCTTTTTGCCTTTAGATGATTATAAAATCCAATTGGTCCGATAGAACTTAATACTCCAATAACAAGAAAATCAACACCAGTAATAATCCCATCATTTGATAAAATAAATCCAAGTAAACCTAAAAATCCTATTAGAAAAAACAATATTGAAACAGTAATAGAGATAGCTAATAGTATCAATATATTTTTATCTTTACCATAGATGCGATTTGCATTAAATTTTTTTATTTTAATTGGAAATTTCAAACTAATTCTCCCATCCCAGAACTCATCATCATATAAAATCCAAAATAAGACAAAGGTAGTATCAAAAATGCTATGAGATAAAGAAATATATAATCTACTCCTCCGCTTGTTAAACCCATTATAGAAATTATTATTACAAGAAATAGTGGGAAAGCAATTACTGTTACAACAAATGATTCAGCCATTATCGCAAGTGCATCAAGGTTTCTTTTCCGATCTAAAAGATCTCTTGCCATATATCTTTCAACACATCGTTCGAAATATTGTGATAGTTCACTTCCTGACTGGATTGTTGCCAAAATTCCTTGTATAAATTCCTTGAATTTATCTGAAGGAGATATTGTAATTGCATTTCTCAAAGCAGTTATTGCATCAATACCCATCAAACTTATCTCTGTTGTTATCTTCTGAGCTTCTTTCTGTATCTCTCCGTATAGTTTCACATTTGAAAGTGCTTCAAAAATTTCTGCTGGTGAAATCCCTGCGACTGACATTGTATTGATAAAATTAGCAGCATATGGGAGATTTCTTTCAATTTTTTTCCCTCTTGCTTTTACCTTTGAACTCGGTAAGTTGATATAATAAAGGCTAGTACCAACTGTTACTAATGAGGAGACAATCAAAATTAGCAAAGATGTTATCTGATGTGGCGCAATTAGATATAACATTGATGTAGAAATAAATGAAGTAATAAAACCCAAAATAATATTCATTAAAACCATAGAGTAATATTCCTGATAAACCATAGCGATATCTGCCTTTTCTAGCATATTGTTTTTACTTGTTTCACTTAAATCAAATCTTTCGAAGGTTTTTGCTAATAATCGTCTACAAAATCTCGTGTATTTGGTAGACTTCATATATTTGTTTCCTCCCTAGCTTTCTTTAATAACTGTTCGGGATATTTGGCATAATCATGGACAATTTTACCAACCTCACGATAATCTCTAATATCTTTCTTCAGCATCCAATTTATGAGTAACTTCCTATTTTCAATCTCTTTTTGTAAATCTTCTTCCGTCCAATCATTTTGTAGTCTAATGTTATTCAATATTTTGCTTGTCCCCCCGCTTTCGAATCTGTCATCAGTTTTTGAAATCCATTTAAATGGTTCCATAAAAATTAGCTGATTAGTATCAGGATCAAGCTTAACAATTTCGGTTACACTAGTCATCCGTCTAACTGTTTTTTTGGAAATATCAATTGCGTTTTGGAATACAATTATATCAAGAGATGTAAGGAGTGCACGAGGTAATGATATTGGGGGATTTTCAAGTCTTTGTATGAGAGTATGTATATCACTTGCATGAACTGTTGCATATGATGTATGTCCAGTTGCCATTGCTTGAAATAGACTATATGCTTCTTTTCCTCTGACTTCTCCTACTATAACGACTTTCGGCCTCTGACGAAGTGCAGCACGAATCAAATCAAACATGTCGATATCCTTACCAGTTTTTTCATCAGATGCAGAGAATCCTTGTCTTGTAGTTCCTGCTATCCAGTTTTTATGTGGTAGACTTACCTCTCTTGTATCTTCAATTGAAACAATTTTGTGTGAACTAGGTATAAAAAGTGATAGAGCATTTAGAGCAGTGGTTTTTCCACTTGCTGTACCTCCACAAAAAAGAATTGAAGCTCCATTTTCAATTGCTATCCAAAAGTAAGCAATCATGTCTAGAGATAATGATTTAAAATCTATCAAATCAACTGGTGTTAATGGTTTTTCTTTAAACTTACGTATTGTAAATGTAGAAGGTTTTGTTACAGTTTTTGCAAGGGTTGTTTGAAGTCGAGAACCATCAGGTAATTTACCGTCAACTATCGGAGAATAAATTGAAATTTGTTTACCGCATATCTGTGCAAGTCGTATAACAAATGAGTCTAGTTCATATTCGTTTTCAAATTTTACATTCGTTGAAATTTCATCATATTTTTTATGATAGATAAAAACAGGAACATGATGCCCATCACAAGAAATATCTTCGATACCCTCATCTTCCATTATAATGTCAATTTTACTATAACCTAGAAACTCTTTAAAAATATGATAGAATATTTTTCTTTTTGATTTCTCTT
Source organism: Thermoplasmatales archaeon (assembly GCA_030672305.1). Taxonomy (GTDB): domain Archaea; phylum Thermoplasmatota; class E2; order DHVEG-1; family DHVEG-1; genus SG8-52-3. The sequence goes on from DAOVGR010000007.1 coordinate 20,102, forward strand.
CTAATTCAGCAAATTGTTCTTTACTTAATTTAGGTTTATCATCTTTTTTCTTTCTTGAAAATAGGTTTTTCAATGGCTTTTTCTTTTTGTTTTGTTCTTTTTTTAGTGGTTCGGAATTTTCATCTTTTTTTTCTTTTTTCTTTTTTGAAAATAGATTTTTCAATGATTTTTTCTTTTTGTTTTCTTCTTTTTTTATTGATGTTTCTGTATTTTTGTCTTTTTCTTCTTCCTTTTTCTTTAATTCATGTTGTCTTTCTTTTTCAGCTTCTATTTTTTGCCTGAGTTTTTCTTCTTTATTTTTTCTTGAAAGTAAATTTTTCAATGGGTTTTTCTTTTTGTTTTGTTCTTTTTTTGGTGGTTCTGAATTTTCATCTTTTTCTTCTTTTTTCTTTTTTGAAAATAGGTTTTTCAATGGGTTTTTCTTTTTGTTTTGTTCTTTTTTTATTGATTCAGTATCTTCATCTTTTTCTTCTTTCTTCTTTTTTCGGCCAATAAATTTAATATCATTATCAATAATAATTTGTTCTAAAGTCTCCTCAAGATACTTTTCTTTTTCATCCCTATTCATATCTGAAATATTTACATCTGCAAGCATCTTGAATAAACGTGACAACTCCTCTTTAACTTCAATTTCTTCTTCGTTTAATACTGGTTCCAATACCTCATAAACATTTTCATTAATATTATGATCAAAAACAATTCTTCTAGTACCTATGCCCTTCCATCCAAAACCAGTTTTTTCCTCTATAACATCTTTTTCTTCATTATTCTCAGGTTCTATATTTTCATTTATCTTTTTTTCTTCAGTAGGTATTTCTTTTTTTTGTTTTATTTTTTCTAATAGTCCTATAGGTTTTGTTAATTCTTCATTTACTTTTTCAGTTTGTTTTAATTCTTCATTATCAACAGTAACTTTTTTTTGTTGTGCTTTTTCTAGTAAACCCATGAAATATCACTTATTTTTATATTTTAATATTACCTTTTCATAAAGTGTAAAATTTTCAGATTTTGCAAACTCATCAATGACTTCATCAGGTAGTTTTTCAAGTAAACTATCAATAATTGGTATTAGTTTTTCGACATCCTCATCCCATCCCATCGGTGGCTCTTCAGAATCTTTTTCAAATTTATCTTTTGGAATATGTTCTTTCTCTTCCTCTTTCGTTTTTAATGGTTGAAAACCTTCTTTTTCTTTATTTTGTTCTTCAATTTTCTGTAATTCTAGTTGTTTTTCCATTTCTTTTTTAGCTTCTATTTTTTGCCTAAGTTTTTCTTCTTCCATTTTTTTATTCAGCTCTATTTCTCTGAGTTTTTGTTCTTCCATTTTCTTTAGTTCAAGCTGTTTTTCCATTTCTTTTTCAGCCTCTATTTTTTCTCTGAGTTTTTCTTCTTCCATTTTTTTATTCAGCTCTATTTCTCTGAGTTTTTGTTCTTCCATTTTCTTTAGTTCAAGTTGTCTTTCTTTCTCTCTTTCCATTTCAATCTTCTTTAACTCCTTTTCTTTAAATTTATCTTCTTTCATTTTCTTTTTTAGTTCAAGTTGTCTAAGCTTCTCTTGTTCTCTTTTCTCTTGTTTCATTTTCTTTAGTTCAAGCTGTCTTTCTTTTTCTCTCTTCATTTCGATCTTATTTGATTCTTTTTCTCTATGTTTAACTTCCTTTTTTTGCTTCTGTATCTCGATTAATTCAAGTTTATCTTGTTCTCTTTTTTCTTCTTCTTTTTTCTTATTTTCTACCTCTCTTTCCTTTTCTCTTTGCTCTATCATTTCTAACTCTCTTCTTTTAGCCTCGATTTCTTCCTTTGTTCTTTCTAATTCGTCTTTGGTCCTAGTGAATTTATTATTAGAAGTTGTTTCAAAATTATTTCTATCCTTACTTCTTCTTCTTACTTTTATATTAAGAAAATTCAAAAGTAATTTTTTAGATTCTTTTTCTTTATCGACTTTAACAATACTTTGAAAATCATCTTCCTTAACCTTTTGATTTTCTAAAGAATCATTTTTTGGTGGTTGAATTTCACAAAATTCTTCAACTTTATTTAACTCACCTAAAGAATCGTTTGGGGTAATTTCAGAATTAAAATTTGATACCTCTTGTGATCTAGCAATAGGCTCCCTAATTTCCACACTCTTTGATAATGAGGGTTCAATCTTAGAATTTATTGTAGGTTTTGGATTTCTATTGTTGATTTCTGGTTCATTTTTTGTAATTAATTCATCCACTTTTTCTACTGTGTCTAAATGTAAATTCACAAGGTTTTCTTTTGGAGCAATCGATCTTTTCTTCTGAATTGTAATATTTTTAAAAAACGTTTCATTAGTATTCTTTACATTCTTTCTTTTTAGGTTACTGAAAATCCCCATCTCGTTTAATAAGAAAATTTCTAGCTTAGTAAATTTTAATTTATGTTCTTTAATTAAATTTTGTTTATGCATACAAACCAAATCTCCTACGATTTAGCAGATGCACTACAATAATTACTCTTGCGGCATCCCATCTTAAATTAAGATATGTAAGTATTTAATATTCTAATAAATGTTTCTATTAGTTTTAAATGATGGCATTTTTACAAATTGCACATAATTATGTTTTGTCTATTTTTCTGACAAGACTTATATAAGATGATTGTTACATAGAGACATGGTATTGAGTAACATGAATGATATGAAAAAGAATAAAAATGGGCGGCTTGGGAGGAGAAAAGTCAAAAAGTATTTATACCATTTGTGTTATCTACCATTAAAAGCTAATATTAGCTAGGAGAGAATGGGAAATGAAGGCAAATAGAAAATTTAAAGAAGATGAGGAAGCAGTTTCTGCTGTTATTGGTGTTATTCTAATGGTTGCAATAACAGTTGCAATTGCTGCTACAGTTTATGTCTACGTCAGTGGTATGATGGGTTCACCCTCAACAGAAGCGGAAAGTGCAAGTGTTGTTGTTAGAACTGAGAATGGTAAAATAAAAATTACACTGACAACAGGTGGTAATAATATGCCAAGTGCGGGATATAATTTTGCAAGTAGCATAGCTGTCAGGTTAAATGGAACACTGTTGGATGAAGCCCTTCTTGCAGGTAATACTGCTTTTGAAGTAGGTGAAAGTTTATATATCGGTGGTGCAACCCCTACTATGGATGACGATGCATCAGCAGTTACTGCGCTTGTTTCAACTGATTATTCTATAACAATAACAATTATTGAAACAGTTATCTACGATGATATGATATCCGTAGTATAAGCATTTTAAAAACATCTTTTTCCTATTTTTTTTCTTTTTTTCCAATTTCTTTAAATTTATAATTTTTTTTTAAAATTAATATAAATTTCTTAATAACTTTTAATTTTTAATTAAGTTAATAACTAATAATCTTATATACGATTAAGAGATGATTGAGACATTAGAACTTTTAAATATTTTCCGTTTTATAACTGGTATATTACTTCTTTCATATGCTTCATATACTGATATTAAAACAAGACGAGCATCAAATATTCTATGGCTTATAATGGGATCTATTGCAGTAATATTGCTTATTATTCAATATTTTACTATAGGTTTCAAAAATCCATATTATCTTATTTTTATACCCGTCATGATAGGACTTGTTTATTTATTGTTCCAAATGAGAATTATCTTTGGAGGTGCTGATGCAAAGGCACTTATGGCAATAGCAATACTTGTGCCACTTGAACCATCAATTGTTGACTTTCCAATTAGTAACGGATCTTTTATGCCCTTTTCTTGGTCAATATTTCAAAATTCATTGATAATATTTTTATTAATTCCTTTAAGTCTTTTTATTTTCAATATTATTAAAAGAAATATACAATTTCCTTACGCTTTTTTAGGATATAGGATGAACATTAAATTAGCAAGAAAAAAGTTTGTTTGGCCATTGGAAAAAATAGTTGATGGAAAAAGAAAGTTTGCATATATGCCTAAAGAGTTTGATGCTGAATATGATAAATTTGAAAAAAAAGGAATTAAAGAAATCTGGGTTACCCCAAAGGTTCCATTTATGATACCATTACTTATTGGTTTCATCATTGCTTTTATTTTTGGAGATATCTTGTTTTATTTTATAAACTCCTTCATTTAGAGTTTTTTCTTCTGATAAAAATAATATATTTATTTTTAATTAACCAATCCAAGCGAGAAATCCCCAAATTTTAAGTTGTGGGATGAATCGCATGGAGATTAAACTTAAAACGCCGAAAGGCGTTTTCTTCCCCTCGAGGGGAAAGCCACGCAATTTTATTGCGTGGAAGGGGTGACTTGATATGAAATTGACAGATAATAAATTTTAAATAGTAGTTCTTATACAAGGTATAATGAAAAACAAGGAGGCTATAAATGAACTCATACGATGAAGATCGAGATAGAAAAAGAAGACGTAGAAAGCCGTTTGATATTTTTGGTTTTGATGATGATTTCGTTAAAGATTTATTTGATGACGATCGCGTTATGGAAGATTTCAGAAGAATGGCCGAAGAAATGATGAAAATGTTTAGCAGTGCACAGCCAGGTAAACCTGTTGTTCATGGTTTTAAAATCCGATTAGGTCCTGACGGTAAACCTAAAATTGAAGATTTTGGTAATAAACAAATAAAATCACCAAGTGGAGAACCATTAGTTTCAGAGGAACGTGAACCTTTGACAGATATAATTGAAGGTGATGACGATGTTGCGGTAACCGTTGAAATTCCTGGCGTGGAAAAAAATGATATTGATCTTGACATAAATAAGGACACTATTGAAATAAAAGTAGACACATCTCAAAGAAAGTATCATAAAAAATTGGAACTTCCATGTGATGTCACTCCAAAAACTACAAAGGCCACTTACAAAAATGGTATTCTTGATATTGTAATCAAACGAAAAGAGAAGAAAAAACCAGGATCTGGATACAAAGTAAATATTGAATAATTTTGTAATTTTTTTTTAACTTTATTTTTTTACTTATTTTTTATAATTTAGAATAAATTTTATAATTAGTTTTAAATACTTTAAATTATATATATAATATACATATAATAAAAAGAGGTGGCATTTATGGATATAACGTTGAAGGTCTTAATCGGTTTTATATTGGCTATTACTCTGCATGAATTAACTCATTTAGTTGTGATATTTTATTACAAAATTCCAATAAAATCAATAATATTGACTAAATGGACCGCTTTTGGATTTCTTGTTGAAAATGAAAAATATGTAAATGACAATAAGATACTATTTTTATTGCATTTCTTACCTCTAATTTGGTGTTCATTTATTATTTTGAATCCAACTGAACCTTACCTTTTAATGTTTCCTATAGTAAATATATTTGGAGGAACTGGAGATATGTATTATTTCTTTAGAATCTATACATTATCCCCTGATAAAAGAATTGAATGGGCTAATAGAAGCGATGAAAAAATCCTTAAATCAATTGTCTGGAAAAAAGAATTACACACCTTATCCTACAGTACAGAATAACTGCTTTGAATCTAAATCTAGTTTTTTTACAGTAAATATAATATAATCAAAATTGTTTACAATTATATCTCAGAATAATTGGGATGGGATGATTCATTAGGTTCAGAAAGAAGTTAATTATAGTTATAGTGATAATTATTATCATAACTCAATTATATATTGTTTTAAATGGCACATCACTTCAATTTTCTTTAATTGCTTCTAATTCGATGGATCCGGCTCTTGTGGAAGGTGATATCTTAATATGGAAACCAACAAAAATTGAAGAAATTAAGATTGGTGATGTAGTAATTTTTAAGAGTTATATAAAATGGCCAAATGAAAAATTAATAGCCCACCGTGTAACAGATATAAAATTAGATAAATTAACTGGAAACTTAAAATTAGAAACAAAAGGTGATGCAAACGAGTGGAAAGATCAAGACAACCCATCTAATCATATGCCATATATTAGAGCGGATTATGTTCAAGGAAAAGCTGTATGTCTTGGAAATCAACCTTTTAAAATAAATCTAAACTTAATATTTATTTTATTAGTAATTTCTATTATCCTATTAACATTCATACATATATATAAGGTTAATAATTCAAATAAAATCAATTTTTTGTTAAAACATATTTCTTAAAAAATAAAATATAATTTTTAGTTAAGATCAACTTTTTATACTGCAACGGATCTAAATGTGACAGCTATAGATAGCGGATCACTCTTGGTTGATGTGATAGCCATGAATACATTCAAATCAAATGTCTGCCAAGCACCAATTATCAAATTTGTTACAAAAGTATCATACGTTAGATTAATATTAGCCCATTCACCAGCACCACTCTTATTATACTGCAAACTATAATTATCAAATCCTGGTGTTGAAGCCAGTATCCATTTAGCACCTGTTGTTGCATTTGTTGCATTGCTTGCTTTGATTTGAATATTAAGAGCCACATTTCCATGATTTGTTAGGTTGAAATAACCGTTTGATGTAGAGTAATTATAATTACCGATTGTCGTAGTTCCTATGTCCCACTGGTCTGGAATAACGTTTATAGAAGTGTTCTCTTCTTCTGTAGTGAAGTGGTAGATTTCTTCGATGTAGCACCCAGTTCCGTCTGTGACATTAACCTTCCACCAGTATTTATTAACAAATTGCGTTGCATTGCTATAGTTGTTCCACACAACATTTGCAGGACTTGAAACATCAATACTATTATTCGTCTGCTGAAGCACCCAGCTACCAGTTGTGTTTTCATAAAATCTAACAGTGACTGTCCCCCCATCTTGATCAGATACTGTTATGTTACATATGGGTGTTGTGTTTTGATCAATAGATTGGTTTGCTGGTATAGGGTTATTTAACTGTGATGTGTAACTTGTAGTAAACCAATACGTCTCATTTGACCAATCCAAATAGTCATCAGTTGCATTAACATACCAGGTATAGGTAGTACCACTAACTAGTCCAGATACAGAACAAGTCTTACTACCATTACCCTCATTATTCCCAGAATTACTACCGATATTAGGAGTGGTCTCGATAGTCCAATCAATCAGATCTTCTTCTATATCCTCAATTGTCACATTAATAGTAGAAATAGTAATTGACACATTGGTTGACTGATTAGCTGGATTCTCACCACTTAAAACTGGTACGTTGTTTACGTTGAAGAGATAAGTTTCATTAATCCAATATATTCCATCTGTGACATTTACATACCAATAATAAGTAGTACCTCCAACTAATCCTGAAACGGTACAGGTCTTACTACCATTACCCTCATTATTCCCAGAATTACTACCGATATCAGGATAAGTATCAATAGTCCAATTCATAGGTTCTCCTTCAGGTTCATTAATTGTGATATTTATAGTAGATAAACCAGTAGAAATTCCTGTTGACTGATTAGCTGGATTCTCACCACTTAAAACTGGTGGATAATTTGTAACAAAGTAATAGGTTTCATTTGTCCAATCTCTTCCATCTGTGACATTTACATACCAATAATAAGTAGTACCTCCAACTAATCCTGAAACGGTACAGGTCTTACTACCATTGGCATCATTATTCCCAGAGTTACTTCCAATATTTGGTTTAGTCTGAATAGTCCAGTTGAACTGATCTCCATCGAGATCCTCAATAGTTACATTAATGGTAGAAATTGTAATTGACACATTGGTTGATTGATTATTTGGATTCTCTCCGCTTAAAGTTGGTGCGTTATTTGTAGTGAAGTAATAGGTTTCATTTGTCCAGTTTGTTCCATCTGTGAGGTTTACATACCAATAATAAGTAGTACCTCCAGCTAGCCCTGATACACTGCATGTGATACTTCCATTGCTGGCACCATTGTTTGAATTACTTCCAATATTGGGTGTTGTTTCAATTGTCCAATCCATGGAGTCACCATCAAGATCATTAATTGTTACGTTGATTGTAGATGTTGATACTGTAATTCCTGTTGATTGATTGATCGGATTCTCTCCGCTTAAAGTTGGTGGATTATTTGTAGTGAAGTGGTAGATCTCTTCTATATAAATGCCAGTTCCATCTGTGACATTTACTTTCCACCAGTATTTCATTCCCTCCTGTGTTGCATTGTTATAATTATCCCATATAACATTTGCAGGACTTGATACATCAACACTATTATTTGTTTGTTGTAGTACCCAGCTACCTGTTGTGTTTTCATAAAATCTTACTGTGACTGTTCCTCCATCCTGATCTGAAACTGTGATATTGCAAACGGGAATTATACTCTGACTAGTGCTTCCGTTACTTGGCCCAGGATTACTTAGTTGTGGTGTGTAACTTGTAGTAAACCAATACGTCTCATTAGACCAATCCACGTCGTTATCAGTTGCATTAACATACCAAGTATATGTAGTACCACTAACTAAACCAGACACAGTACAAGTCTTACTACCGTTAGCTTCATTATTTCCAGAATTACTGCCAATATTAGGAGTTGTTTCAATTGTCCAATTGAACTGATCTCCATCAAGATCCTCAATTGTCACATTAATAGTAGATATAGTAATCGATACATTGGTTGATTGATTAGATGGATTCTC
>DAOVGR010000079.1 GCA_030672305.1 Thermoplasmatales archaeon
TCATTATATCCAGATCCAAATTTATAAATATCTCCTCTTTTATGTGTAGTGCCTATATCAGAAACTGGTTCCCTTGTGCAATGAGCTAATCCTTGTATACCCATTTTCCTTCCATAATGTCTACCAAATGAACTATATTCATATTGATAATGTTCTGGTTCAACTTCCCAAGGTCGAATAATCATATAAATCTCCTCCCATTAAATCCGCCGCCAATACCTTTCCAATTTATTGCAATAGCTTCTGAGGTATGGATAGATTCTTCATGACTGCATTTAATAATCCAATCATGAACTCCTGGAATCCCATTTATACCAATAGATATATTACGAATTGCATCTTCAACAAACATGGGATTTTGTGCTGCAAGTTCAGCAATTCCTTGTTCATCTACCCTTTTTATAATTGGATATGGTATATTTTTAACAGCTAATTCAACTGCTTCAATAATATTCTCTAACCAAACATAATCTGGTTCTTTTGATTCAACTAATATATGTGCAAAAGATCTTTGATTATGAGGGAATCCCATTTTTCCTTGACTGGTTAAATGCTGACATAGTTCAGATGAACATGGACAGTAAGAAGCGTATTGAACTACAACTCCTTGATAAAATCTAAAATAATGTTCGTCTGGAATAGGATCAATTAAATTTTCATCATGACGTATATGTAATTGTCCCTCAAATCTACATTTATAATAAAGAGGAAATTCATTATTTGACTTAATTGATTTTTTTATTATTGGAAGTTTAAATTCAAACTTTATAAAGCTAGCAGTTCCTCCAACATTTTCTCTAATATCTTCTAGAATCAATTTAATTAATGTATGTTTCAGTGGAAGATCAAGATATGGTTTTAATGTCCTTATTAATCGAGACATTGAGATTCCTTTTGTATTTTCATCTAAGTTAGTTCTCATTGAAACATTAGCTACCATCTGATGGAAACCGCCATACTTAGATTCTAATTTAAAAGGAACCTCAACATTTTCGACTCCAACTTGGCTAATTGGAATTTGAATATTTGGTTTATATTGTTGAATATCTGGTAAATCTATTGACGACATAAATATTCCTCCTGTAATATTGCAAGAATAGCTGCATTAAATTCTGTTTGCCATTCTATAAATTCAGGCAAATCAGTGAGAGACTCGATATTATCCTTCATATTATTTGAACAATAAAAATATAAATAGGGATCTATGCCTTGAAGTACATCATTATTAGTATCTCGAACTACATTGTTATTTTTATCTTGATAGAAATATAAATCTGATCTCACATAACTACAAACAATTGGAGCTTTACATATTGGACATAAAAATTGTTTCATAGTGCCTCCTTTCTATAAAAATAAATCTTTAGGATCAAATATATGAACCTTTTCTTTCTTAGGGGATGCCTGGGGCACCTTTATAACTATTTTATCTTTATCTGGAGGAGTTGCTTCATAATGAAAGCAGGCATTATAATAACGACGAAATTCGCGATAATCTGTTGAATTAGATGTTGTTAATGATGTTTGGAAATAATTCATTTATGTTCCACCCCCAATACCGTTAAATATGAATTTAGTAATTTAACTGATTCTGGAGTTATATCTATTTTTTTCTTTTCATCATCCAGATCAAATTCAATTAAACTTCTAATATAACGATTTTTTAAGTCAATACAATCTGATTTTGTAGTAAAGAACTCAAATAGATTATTTGGAGCATCATGGCCAACAATACACGCCATTTCCATTTCACCTATTCTTTGTCCTCCCTTGTTTTTTCTTCCACCCAATGGTTGAAGCGTTCTTTTTGCATACGAACCAATACCTCGTGCAGCTATTTTTTCTTCTGCAATATGAACCATTCTAAAGAAATACATATATCCTACTGAGATTGGATTTACTAAAAATGTTTTTGATAATGGATCATATAATTCTTGCTTAAACAGACTAGTAGAATATTTTATAGCTTTTTCAAGATCTTCAATTTTTATAGATTCAAAAGGCGGTTGAATTAAATATAAATCTTTAACAAATTCATAGTCAATAATATCAGGCAATTGTTCTTCAAATTGTTTATAATACCAATTATCTTTTGTATTATCTACAATTTTTATAAAGTCTAATAAGTATAATTTTATTTGTGGTTGATCTATATTATTTTTTAACATTTCTATCATTTTAATTTTTATACCTTCTAGTGCTATAGAGAGATGAAGCTCATAAAGTTGACCCATATTCATTCTTGATATTATTCCTAAAGGATTTATACAGATATCTAAATGTCTTCCATCTTTTAGTTTTGGCATTTTTGAGTGTTTTACAATTCTTGACACAACACCTTTATTTCCATGACGGTTGCCTAGTTTATCTCCAACTTTAATTTTTCTAAAATGAACTCCTATCATTTCAATATATATTCCGTTTATTTTTTCTCTTTTATTTTTATACTTTCCAACAAATGAGAATAAATCTAAACTATTTTCTTTAATAAATTTATCAGCTTCTACTTTTGGTAATTTATCTTTTATTATTTTTTTAAGATAATTTTCATTTTCTTTCTGGGTTTGTATTCGTTCTTCAACCCATTTTTTAAATTCTGGAATGTCAGAATTCCATTCGTTTGCATAAACATTAACTTCTGATATAATAAACTTTTTTTCTGCTTCTAATGGGGTTGTTTCCCTAAGAACAGAATAATAATCATCAGAATTCAAACTTTTAATTTTTGCATATGCTTCTCCAACTTGGATAATATCATATTCATTTGGGAGCGGTTTATATTCATTTTTATCTAAACTTAATAAAACTTTATTTGGGGGTATTTTAAATGATAGATCTCTATAATGAACAGATGTTAAAACATCTTCATTAACCAAACGATCTGAAATAACAATTCCGTCCTCATAATTGTTTCCGTAATAAACCATAACACCCGTTAAAAGATCTTTACCAAAATTTATATTTCCATCTTTACAGAAATTACTTTCTGCTAATACTTCTCCTTTTTTAAATTTATCACCAGGTTTAACATAGATATGCATAAAATCCATATGCTCAACATAGATTTTTCTATATGATATATCAAATATTTTAAATTTTCCAGATATATACTGAACCATTAAATATTTTTTATCAATATAGATAACTTCTCCATCCTCTTTTGCTATTTTGGTAAACTGAGTATATTCACTGAATAACCCTTCACACCCAGATGAGATCATTGGCCTATCAAACTTTTTTAACATAATTGATTGTCTCATTTGTGAGGATGACATCTGTAATCTAGTTTGATCATCATGCTCTAAAAATGGAACCATAGATACAGGAATTGATATTGGAGATTCATTTTGTTTATTTGTAAATTTTAAATTATCATCCAGATCAACATTAGGAACTAGATTTTGTAATACCCCGCAATTATCTCTATCTGGAGTATCAACTGGACATATTCTTCCAAACATTGTTGGGCATATATCTCTTAAATGACTTGGAATATTTTCCCTTTTGAATCCACCAGGGCCTAAAAGACTGATCCTTGATAATTTAGTCAGTTCTTCAATAGGATTTATTGAGAAATCAAACTGGACTATGTCAGAAATATTACAACCGGAAATTATTTGATTTGAATTAATATTAAATTTTGGTTGTCTGGCAGTTCTATTAGAGAAACATAAGTCAAAAACATTTTTTGATATTTTTGAATAAATTGCATATTCAAAACATCTAACTCTTTTATTTGTGAATAAAGTATCATCTACATATTGAATTTTAATTGCTTCAATTAATTCTTCTATTATTGTTGGTTGAGTTAAAAATTGTGCTGTTAGAACATCAACTTTTGGAATTAAATCTAAAGCATATATAATATCTTCCCCTTTTGATTTAGCATTATATCTTGAGTATATTCGACCCAGTTCAACTATAAAATCATCCTGTGTGTAACCTTTTGATTCATTATAAAATACTTGTAAATCATTAAGTAATAATTCATATAAATTTGTAGAATGTTCATCTACTTTTAAATTACCAAGATTATATTTTTTTGCTAATGTTTTGGAGTCATAATAAGCAAACATTAATAATGCTAATGGAATCTTTTTTCCCAAAAAACTTACTTTAATATTCGGGATTATTTTATCTTTAAAAATCATAAGGGTTGCAACATTAGTTCTTAACTTAATTGATTCTCCCCTGGTTACAATTGGAATATCAAATAATTGAAACAAGGGAATTTTCTTTCGACCATTTATCATAATATAATTCCCATCAATTAACTTGGGAATAAACATGCTAAGATCTATTTTTGCAGGTCCTTTTTGAAGTTGTATGGATAAAGTTTGTTTTATAGTTTTGGATAATTCTCCAGAGGTAAATCGAGAATCCTTTAGACCTAATTCTGTTATATCAAAACCAATTTCTTTGACTGGTTCTAATATTTGTGTAACTGTATCTAATAATTTATCATAATCGTTTTGTCTCATATTGAAGATACTACCATCTTCATTTACTTTATAGTTAGGATTTATAATGTTCATTCTATTTTTTCTCCTTTTAATATTTTATCCATTACTCCAGAATAGATTCCCTTATACAATATACCTTGACGAATACTTCTTTTGGGATTTGAAAAAGCCATAGCAAGTATCCATGACTCTTTATTAGGAGTAGATTGAATACTAAAATACTCTGGTTCAATTTGATCACGGTTTGGTAGCAATCTCCATTTTTTATGACCAACCCACATAAGTTGAGATACAACACATTCATAATGAACATGATAAATACTTTTGTCATATACATGAAATAACTCACTTACTATTTCAGTATAATTCTTACCAACAAATTTATGTAATATACCTGTAATGACACTAAGATCCCCAACTATGTCTTGCTGTTTCATATTATTATCTTGCGCATCTTTTATAACTGCAGAGCCAGATGTATGGAATGTCCTAAGAACTAATTGTGTAGATCTTTCGCCAAGAGTTTGTGCAGCTATTATTCCAATAAATCTGCTATTAATAGTTTTATGTAATTCTCCATAACATTTATGACAAATATTTGGACTGCTACAAAGAATTGGACTTCTAATTAATATTCTTTTTCCTATAAGTGCCATACAATTGTTTTTCTGAATTAGAGTGTGCGTTCCATCTTCTTGTTTCATCCAACGATTTACTAACATATATGCTTTTCTTTTAGATTCAATATCTACTTCTAAATGATCAGTGGTGCCACAATCTTCTACGGTTTTACTAAGTTGCAGGTTTGTACATGTAAATATTAGTTTTCTTGATAGATATCCACTTGTACCAGTATTTAAAGCAATATCAAGGAGACCTTTTCTACAACCATATGTTGAATAAAAGAATTCTTCTTGATCTAAACCATCAATTAGGTTTCGTTTAATTGGTAAGGGTAATATTTCACCATCAAAATTTGAAATAAATCCTCTTGTTAAAATTAACTGCTTAACTTGATCCCAACTACCTCGTGCACCAGAATCAATCATATAGGCATATTTAAAATGTTTTCTTAATTCAGTTGTTAATTTTTTATCTGAAACATTAATTAATTGTTTTCTTATATCACCAGAATATAAATCATTTCTGAATTTTTTTGAATCTTTAAATTTACAATCATCCAGTGACATAGTACAACCAAATAATGTTGCGTATTTAAATCCAATCATTTTTATCTTGTCAAGAACTTCAATAACTTCTTCACTTTTATATTTATCTTTAACATCATTTAATATTGCCATTAATGTTTTTTTATTAACTACTGTATCAATAACCGGATAATCTTCTGGCAAACATGAATTAAAAATTCTTTGAGCTTTACTTATTTTATGATTTTTATATTCGACAAGCTCTTTAAGATCATTAAAACTATTATTTGTCAAAGAATATATACCTAAAATTATATCTTGACTTGGGATTGTTGATAGTTCTTCATTTGACGGACTATGTAAATTTTCTGTTATAAATATTTTTTCTTTTATCTCTTGTTTTGCTGTTTCTGTAATAGGAATATATACTGCCATTTGATCTCCATCAAAGTCAGCATTAAATGGAAAGCATACTAAAGGATGTATTTTAATAACCATATCTAATGTTAACTTTATATCAAATCCTAACATACTAAGTCTATGAAGAGATGGTTGTCTGTTAAGGATACATACTTCTCCATTTATAACCTCTTCACAAACTCGATATAATATATTTGATTTTAATTTAATACATTTATCAACGAAGTCAATAGCGTTATTTAATAACTTGAATTTTCCCATTTCAATTATTTTTTTAGAAATTTGTAATTTATATATTTCAAGAATCATAAAATAAGGCAAAGCACATTCATTTAATTTAAGAGTTGGATCTGGAACGATAACAGCTCGACCAGAAAAATCAATTCTTTTACCAAGAATATTTCCTCTTATTAACCCTTCTTTTTTTGCCATTTTTTCTAATATTCTAGTATATAATTCATTAACATCTTTTTGAATTTGTTTGAAATAAGTATAATATAAATCCTTATCTCTATGAATATTAAGAACTGTATCTCGTATAATTTCTTTCTTGGTTAAAATTTGAGTGTAATACCTATTTATTTTATCCATTAATTGTTTATTTTTTCCACCTGCTAACATAGTTGGTCTTAATTCTGGTGGGAGAACTATAACATGATTGATTAAAAGACTATCAATATTTTCTAAAACCAACTGCCATTCTTCTACTTCGTAACCAGCTTCACGTTCAGCAACAAAATGAATCAGCTTTTTTATAGCATCTGTCTTTTCCCAGGTTGTAGTTCCCTTTGGAATATATTCGGGATTAACGGTAACAACCATATCATCTCCATCTTGATATAAAACGCTTTTTTCCATTTTCATTAAATCATCAATTGCAGTCTTTAAAGTTTTTCCTCCAATATGTACAAGTAGATCATAGAATAGTGGATTAACTACAGGCATTGGTAATATTATTTTTGCAAATCTTGTTCTACGAACATTACTATTTACTATGTCTACTTTACATAAATCACACGTTCCTCCTGATTTAGAAACACCATAATATGTTCCACATTGACAGGTATAATTTTTTAATGGTCCAAAGATTTGTTCAGAAAATAAACCTTGTGGATGAAAGTATTTTTTTCCAATTATTTTTATTGATGTAACTTCTGGTAGATCTTCACAGAATTCATGATAGTTAAGTATTTTTGGCATCGATTACTCCTTTGAGTTAAATTTTTCTAAAATGTGATTCGCCAAACTACGAAAATGTTCTTTAATTATTTCAGATACTAATACATTAAGTTCAGGAACAATTGCTTTTACAATTTCTCTAGCATCTTTCTTTGTAATGACTTTTTCATTATTTTGTATTTTTTCCATTATAATTTCATGGAGATGTTGTTCAAATGGAGTCATCAAGCTCATGGGCAGTTATACCTCCTATTTTTGGCACTTCTGTTATATTATAATGTTTAGGATTTGGTTTTCTAAAACAATTATTTAGATGCCATGTTTCTATTAATGATATAATCATAAAAAGATAACTTATATCAAATTCTTTATTTTTCAGTTCTTTATCTATACAATATTCTCTTGTTTTTGGATCCATATTTGGATGGGCTCCATTCATAATTTTTACAGATTGAACTTTATTATCTTTTGTTATAAATGTTAATCCATTGATTTTAAAACTATTATTACAATCTTTAATTTTGAACAATTTATTTCCTTTAAACATATGTGTAGGATGAATTTCTAAAGGGAATAATGATAATTCTCCTCTACCATGTTTAATTTTATTTTTTTTAATCCAGGAAGTTATTTTTTTAAAGACAGTTTCTATATCACGCTGCCCCAGTTTCTCTAATGAGTAAAACACTAACCTTCCCCCCTTTTGAAGATAAACTCATTGAGTATTCTAAATCTTCTTTTTGTTTTGATATAAGATCTCCTATTACCTCTAAGACTTTTGTTGTATCGCTTCCTCTTGGGATTACAGCATATTCTGGAGAAGTTGTAAATGACATAAAACTAAATTTTTTCCAAAGATGTTCTTCGCCAACAAAAACGTCAATATCTTTTGTTTTTGCTTCTTGAACAGTTGTATTTATATAATCTTCAAATGAATGAATTTTTTCTAATCCTTTATGTGTTTCATATACTAAATCGTTAGAATTTTTTAATTTAATATCTTGAAAAATATTAGATATTGTTTCATCAATATTTAAAGATTGAAGGACTTTATTGTTTATCATTCTATTTAAAATTTTTGGGGTTGAAATTAATTTGTATGCTATAAATGCTGCTTCCCTAATTTCACTTTTCTTAAGAAGCATAAAATAACTACCCGAATGAGATCTTCTATTTACAAATTGTCTACAGTCAATTACTAAACTTCTTTCATCAATATAAAATTTAACATCAATTTCTTGTTTTCTGCTACATATATAATCTCGACAATCTACAACTAAATCACATGGAGGTAATTTTGTCATTCCTTCATTGTATTCGCTTTGAAATATTTGTGTCCTTGTGTATAATGGGTCTATTCTATTAAGCAAACATTCAACTTTTGGTTTTCCAATATCACTTTCTTTGAAGAATGAGCTATTTAAATTATTTTTTTCTACTATTTGTGGATCAATCAATATCAATTTCTTAATATCTTCGTTATAAGAAAGATGTTTATATAAAAAGCTTCCCAAACTACCTAAACCAATTATACATACATTTTTATAACATAGATCTATCTTGTGCTTTTTTGAATTCATATAATACATTCGGTTATAGTTCCTTAAGATTGCTGAGGAACTTTCGCTCCCCAGCAATGTATTTAACTTCGATTTTTATCCCTTTGATCCAGCTGGTTTCAAGAATTCCAACTCGTCACCGTTTTTGAGGGTATAAGTTCCTTCTTTCTGTTCCCCGTTAACTATACCAGGAGACATTTTTTCGATATTAAGAACTTCTCTAAGAAATTCAGAAACCTCAGCAACTGTACGACCAGCAACTGGAAAGTTACCAGATGAAGCACCACTGGTTACACGAATGGTTGTGGAGCATTTATCACCTTTCTTCGCTGAAGGTTTTGTTAGAACAGATGTAGCACAAAACTCGATAGCGTTCATAGCTTTAGCAGCAGCTGCGGGAGCGATTGATGCTGTTGCTTTTGCAGCTTTTTTCGGAGCTGCTTTTGGTCCTTGACTTTCTAATATTGCATCGACAACAACAGCTTTGGTCTTTTTGGAATATCCAGGAAGGCCCATTTTTACCGCCATTGGTTTTAATTCATTCTTTACGTTCATTGCTTCGAGTTCTTCTCTTGTGTAAATTGGCATAATTTTTTGTTTCTCCTTTGTTTGTTTTTGCGAAATCATTTCACGATTCGAGTTTTTGCATCCACAGACATAATTGACATGTCAAAGTAAATTTCAGATGCTTTGATATTTTGCTGGACAACAACGTTGTAATATGCCCAACACATAATAGTGGCCACACTTAAATTAGTAAAATATAACTGCGGTTCTGACTTTGATAATTCTTCGCAAGACATTTCATCTGGAGATCTGTCAGATGGATTTGCAATCTCAGGATGATAAGCACATAAATCTGGTGTTAAATCAACACCCCCTTTTCTGACAAAGATTTGTACATTACCATCTGTAAGTTCATTTCCTCCAGAAATTAAGATAACATCATTTAATGTTTTGCAATAATTAGATACAACCATTCGAGTTTTGTGATTATCGACACAAAGAAAGATTATATCTTTCTCCTTTATAACTCCAGATATTGTATCTATATTAATATAGTCTATAACATAATCAATCATGAGATTTAAATATTTAATTTTGAGATCATTCGCTTTAATTTCAGCTTTATCACCTAACCTTGTAAACTCTTGGCGTTCAAGATTTTTATCTTCATATTCATCACCATCAATTAAAGTTACAACAAAGTTAGTATCAACTTGAGAATAATTTAAAAATCTACATAATCTTTCAACTAGAATACTTCCAACACCACCTAACCCAATTATTTTAATATTCATCTTGATAAACTCCTTTTTAAGAATTTTCCAACCTTTGAGAATGGAGTTGTTGGATTAGTATTTGGCGTGGGAATTAAAACCTTATCTTCACGTTCATGTAAATAAGCTTCACTCCTTAATTGTTCCTCCACTAAATCCTCAGGAGTTTGTTCAGTTTCTTGTTTAGGATCATAAGCTGCTGATCCATTATCTTTTGCCATTAGATCCGTTTCTATTTCTGGTTCAAAGTTATTAGTTTCAGGTACATCTTCATCCGGATCTATATCAGTTTGTAGGATTTCATATGCATATTCTAATTTAGAATCTTTAAATATACAATTTTTACATGGATTATAATCATCGAGATCTTCATGTTCTGGAAATGTAACACCATCTTTAACTGGTCCAACATTTAATATATTTTTAGTATTTCCTTCTTTTCCACGTTCAACCATCCATTCTGTAAGGGAATCATATCCGCTTCCAAAGAAGTCAAAGAATTCATAATCTATATAACTTTGGTTACGACTGTGTGTAGTAGGAGTATATACTTTTCTAGAAACTTTCTTTAACCATTTTTTATTGAATTGTTTTTGTTTTTCACTTACTTGAATATCATATCTTGCATCATATCTTTTAACTACAGGGGTTTCAGGTTGGGCGGATTCATCTTTAACCATCTTTCCGTTGATATATCTATATACTTTTGATGGTAAATAAGTTGTAAATGACTTTTGAGGAACTTTAACTGCTACACATTTATTAATATAATCACATGGATCTACAATAACACGAAATCCATTAACAACAATTGACGCTGAAATGCTAGGATAGTCATCAGTTAAGTGGCCAATTGTAATATGAAGTCCGTCAAAATATTTCTCATCTTTATCATCAGTACCAGAATGGAAAGCAGACATTCTAGCATGACTATGAACTGTTCCTATAAGATCATAACCAGGAATACTAGCACCTTGTTCATAATCACAACTACCACCGGTAACTTCTTGTTTAGGAACAGCTACTATATATTTATTTTCTGTCTCACTATAATATAATAAAACATTTGCTTCTCCACTAAATTCACCCACAACTGCTTTAAAAAATGATATTATTTTACCCATTTGAGGGCCAGATATTTTGGGCAAGCTCATTTTAGCCCATGGTTTTAATTCATTTAGAATTGATATTTTGTCAACTTTTGTTAAACTTTCAACTAATCCTACTTTCTTTTTTAGAAAAATACCTTGTTTTGCAATTAAATAACATATTTCATCTTTTGGTAATTCTTCACCTTCATATAGGTAAATCGGAAACATTGATAACTCTCCTTTCATCCACAAAATATTTCATGCGAATATCTGGGTTAAAAATATACATACCATGAAAATTTGGATATGCAGTAATAAGTCTTTGTTCTCTTAGTTGTTTTTGTGAATATCTAGGATTTAAAAATCCTATTCTATTAACTACTGGTTTTAATTCTGGAACAAAATAACCATTATATCTAGGATTTATAGCATTTTCGTCATTTAAATATTGACACACTAACCTATCTTCTATATGTTGTATAGTTAATAAATTCTGTAGATGTTGGTTACTATCATATGGAATTGTAGTCATATCTCCAGGTTGAAATTTAAAATATCTCTGATCTATAATAGGAACATGTTTAAGAGATTTCCATTTTTTATTATTCATAGTAGTTAAATTAAAATTTTCTATTAAGTCATCAGCCCAAAGAGTTGTACCATTTGAACATAATACTAATGGAATATCACCCCCAGTATCTGTTAAGAAACCAATAATTATATTTGTATCTTTCATTGGAAAATTTGAGATCCTGGTTTTATTTGTTTTAATTTTAGTTCCAGATGTTATTCCGTTATATTCTTTTTCAATATGTCTTAATGTACCAACGTTAACTGTAAAGTTAGATAAAGTTTTCTTTAGATAAGTATGTTCAGATTTATTTCCATGTTGATCTTCTAATAATACATTAAGGATTCTGTCATCTTTAGTTTCAAAACCCATTATAGTTTTTACTTTTAACATTTCTCTTGGATTTAACCAATCAGATACAACAACTTTATCTCCAACTTTAAATGATAAGTTCATATCAAAACTTTCAATAAATAAGTGTTCTTTATCTTTTAATATAGTACTCATAGCTAAATTAAATTCAGGAGTAGAAGGAGAAGCATTCTCCATAAATAAATAATTTGTCATGTTAGAATGAATTTTTATAGATGTATTGGTAATCATAGTTGTTCCCAATCTACATATAGAAGGTATTGTTTTAAATTGCTTTTCATTTACAATGCTTTTATCTAAATCTTCTAGATTTATTGAACTTCTTTTTAAAGTAGTTGGGTTTTTAAATTTTGTTAGTATTTTACCATTACTAGAAATATCTATATCATTAAGTACTAGTTTTTTTAGAATCTTAATAGGAGCTGACGAATTACGATAATAGTAATTATAATTGAATAAAATATTATATGTTTTATTTTTTTCTATTTCAACTCCATTAATTTTAATCTTTTTCATATCAATAACTTTAATATCTTTCATATCTTCTAATGCAGTTAAAGCGGATTTAATTCGAACTTCAATTTTTCCATCAAGACCATATCTCATATAGCCAATTTTATTATAAACTTTATTACCATGTATATTAGTAGAACTTATTATAGATCCTTGCTTAATTATTACACCATCTGATAAGGTTGTTGATTGAATAAATCTTTCTTCCATAATACTTTTTCTTAATTTATTTTTGAATGCTTTTGTTAATTTATATACTGTAATATTTTTATCAGAATCTTGGAGTTTTATATTAGTAATATAAGAACTTGGTTTTGGAGACATGAATGATTTAACAAAATATCTTCTATTTTTTAACATAAAAGAGTCATTTACAAATATTGGAATTCTATCAATATTAATAGAATCTGCAACATTGTCATATATAGGTGTTTTTGTTCTACTATCTGTCATAGGTGTTTGTGTTGGTTTATAAAAAACTTTGTCTATTAGATAATGAAATGAAACATCTGTAGAATTTGATTCATAATCTTTTTTAATTCTATCAATTACAAATCCAACAGTTTTATAAGGAATCCATTCAACGTTATATATAAACATTGGATCTTCTTTACTATAATATTGCCACGTTAGGTAATCACAAACAAATGGTATATCATTATATGCTAGCACATTATAAATATAATCTTGATTAAATATGTTTTCCCAAAATGTTTTTATAATACTTCCAATAGCAGTTGTTACATTTTTGATGACAACATATTTTCTAAAAGACCCCATACAAACTGCTTGATTATTATTAATATTCATTAAAGGAATTTTACACATATAATCTCCAAAACTACTAAGAGGAGTAACTCTTGAAAATGCTTTTAGCTTTACATATTCATTATTATGGTTTAATAATATTATATAAATTATATATGGAAATGCTAAATAAAAATGATATGGTTTACTATTTTCTTTAAACCAATTCTCATAACCAAATTTTTTGAGATTTCCAGATGCTTTTAAACCTTCAACAATAATTGACATATCATAATTAAGAAATATTGTTCTCATTTGTGGAGCTTCTTCAATTACAAACAATTTATAACTGCCTATTTCTGTAGAATATCTACAATTCATTGGAATTATATCATTAGATGCAGAAGTTTTTTTCTGTTCATCTTTCATTTTATTAATAAACACATCGGTTGGTATTTGTTTTTTTCTATTTTCTGTACCTTTTAGTTCATTTTTACAGTAAACATTATCAAAATAACTAGCATTATATTCATCAATAACTATTTCTCGTCTTATCATTATTCACCTCTTAGTAATTTTACGGTTTTTGCGAAATTAATTAAAATTTTTTCTGCTTTATTTTCATTTATTTCCCAAACTTTTATTTTTTTTAAATTTTTAGTTTTATCAAGATAAAATTTGGTATATAAACTCCATAAAACTGTTAAATAATGTTCATCACCTTCTCTTTCCAAAGTTAGATAGGAAACTTCATTACTTTTAATACCAGGAATTTCAATTGATAGAAAAGTGTTTGGTCCAGTTGGTAATCTTTCTGGATGCTTACATTTTTTAGTTTCCTCTAAGTCTATTTGTTCGCATATCTTTTTAACTTGCAATGTCAATTCATTTTCATCCAGTTCTTTAATTATATCTCCTAATATTGTCATCGGAGTCCTCCCTCCTTAGCCTGCTTTAATTTTATATGTTTTATCTACTGTTTTTAGATATTCAACTTTATCAAAAGGAACTGATCTCCACCCCTTTTTTTCTAAATCGTAGACATGAATAATTTTACTTTTTTGCATTAATTTTAAAATTTTTGGAATATTAATATTTTTATCTGGGTAATCTTTTTTAGGAATTAATGTAAAATCTAAAGTACATTTCATTATTCTTGTGGAACCATCAGATTTTTTTTCAAACTTTACAGTTACAACTTTTTCATCCCTAATAATATTCCAAAATTCTATTGCATTATCTATAATAGTTGAGTCAACCGCCATTTGTTTTATCCTCCTGTCTTATTTTTGTATGGACTAATTCATTCATCTTATCTCCATACTTGCTCATAAGCAAACATGTATGATTACATAGTTTACAAAATTCTTTTTTATCTTTAGCTATACATTCTTTTGTAAGATAACTGACTTCCATATTTTTGGTAAATAGGTTATGAGCTGAAGTATTTAAAGGAGTATTATATCCCCGAATTCTAGTACATAATCTAACTGATCCATCAGCATCAATAGAAATGTTGTGAAGATCTTTTTCAATACCACAATCCATATTTGATGGTAATATATCCCAAATCTCTGGTAGTAAGAAATCTTTCATATGAATATTTAAACTTTTATCATCATAGATCATTTGAAATTGATTTGCTAATTCGGGAGATATATGAACTAATTTCCATGGTTCTATAACATTTGAAAAATCATAATATTTATTTTTTGCAATATCAATAAAAGTTATATCACTATTAATGCCACATCTAGTTAATTCTTTAATGAGTTCATAAAGATATGGAACGTTTTCACGCATAACAGTAATTTCAGCTACTAAATCTTTAACTATATATTGACGTTTTAAAAGATTGTTTAATCCACTAATACTTTTCTTTACTCGGTCAGAATTATCTATTTGATTGAATATAGGATCTACTGATGAAGTAAATCCTCGTACATCTCCTCCTGTTTTTTCAAATAGTCGGTCAATTAATGGTTGAATCTCAGGAGTGTTATTTGTAATGATTGTATAATTGATATTTTCCTTATTACAAAAATTAATAATATCAGGCAAGTCCTTTCTTAACATTGGCTCGCCTCCGTATATGATTATGAAAATATCTGGGTTATGAGCTTTGAATTCACCTAATAATTCTATTACATAATCCGTTGACATTTCATTTTTATAATAATGTTTCATATCAGGATATATGGTTGGTTTGTTTTTATAATTTCTTACAATTCCACAATATGAACATTTGAGATTACATCTTCTTGTTATAAACAAATTAACTATTTTTATTTTATTCATCTGATCTCTCCATTATTTGACCTTTATTTAATACATCTTCAATTTTAGTTAACATCTGAAAGGCATTTTCTGGACTATTTAACTCACTTGTTACTTTATTATTTATTATAAAAATGTTTCCAACTTTTGTTTCATGGATAGCAAGTTCTGGAGTTGTTGTATATTTTCCAGTTGGGTCTCCACCATCCCACCCACCACTTCCAGTATCTTTAGGAATGCATGTATAAATCAATGAACAAAAAGGAATATTAATTTTTTTTATAATTACTTTCAATAAATTCATTATTTCTTTATGAATAGGTTTCTTATGATATATAGTTTGTGGTTTGGCTTCTATATTTATTATTGTATTTATACATCTTATTGATCGGGTACTTGAAATCCATTCATTATTATTTCCAACAAATAAGGATATTTCTAGAGGGTCCCTATGGTAGTCATTTTGTTTATATTCAGAAGAAGCTAATTCAATGCAACAATAAGCACGTGAATATGTACCATGTTTTATAATATATCCACTACCATTAAATATATTTTTTATGAAGGATTTTGTTCGTTCTTGAATTTCAATATAACCTTTTCCTTTGTCTACTGAAGCAAAATAATTTAAAGGTAAAAATCCAGTACATCTTGTATTTAAAATAAATGAAGTTGATGAACTATTTGTTACAAAATCTTGTTTTATTTTCATATTTTTCCCTTTAATATTCAATGATGTTTATATCTAAATTATTTATATTTTCATTAAAATTAAAATTTCTATTCATTTTTATAAAACATGCAATATCACCTATTTTTAAAGCTTTTATCAAACTATTATATTCATATTGAGTGTATACATTAAATTCTGGACCTGTTGCTTCTTGAACCCAATCTAATGGTTTACCCTGTGTTGCATCATTAATTTCTTTTCTACTTTTATAATAATGAAAATTGAACTCACTAACAACATAAGTGTTATGTATTCTTTTTATTATTTCCTTTAGTTTTGATAGAATATCTTCATTACATGAAAATATATATGATGTTGATGAACTATTTGTTACAAAATCTTGTTTTATTTTCATGTAATTTTCTCCTAACTAAAATTATAGACATCATCCGCTTCAAGTTGGTCAACATGTTTGTGAGAAATAACAAATACAGATCTATCGCTTGTAAGGATACGTAATACCTTTGACACAAATTCTACATTCATATCATCCAAACTATCGAAAATTTCATCAAATAATAGTATATTAAATGATACTTCTTGTACTTTAGATTGTAAATCACCTAAAGTTAAAATTGTTGCAATATCAATTAGACGTGTTTGCCCACCCGATAATTGGACTCTTTTATTAGCTTTGGTTTCTGTATCAATAACTTTAACAGATATCTTATCTCGAAATTCCCCACTTTTAGTTTCATCTAGAGTATCAAATGATACTATATATCTACCATTTGAAATCTTATCTAAATATTCTGAAACTTTTTTATTCATAAAAGGTATTGAATCATCAATTAACATAGATGGAATGCCTCTTGAAGAAAAGCCTTCTTTCCAAAATAAAATAACTTTTTGATTTTTTTCTAATTCAAGAATATTATTATTTGATGTATTAAGTAGATTGTTTAAATCAACAATTCTTCGTTTTGCAGCATTTAATATTATTTTATCAAATTCTAATTTTTGAATACGATCAATATCTCGATCTATTTGAGTTATATCATTTTGAATATTTCTAATTGTATTTTCCTGTTCTGAGATATTATTTATAATATTTTCGATTGAGGTTTTATTGTCTTTTAACTTTTGTAGTTTTATTCCTAAATTAATTGTTTTGTCAGCAAATTTTTTATCTATTTCTTCTTCTAGACCTTTAATAATTTCTTGAATTTTAGCAAGAGAGTTGTTTAATTTAAGTTGACATTCATTTTTCTTTTTTTCTTCATCAAGTTTACATTCTTTAATTTTTATATCACATGCTTGTGAACTTTTACCACATTCTTTTAAGAAATCGGATATTTGTTTATTTACTTCTATTTCTTTCTTATTTTCTATTTCAATATCATTTACCAATTTAGTTTTTTGACTGATTAATAATTCACGTTTTTTTAATAGAAGATTACGAGTTTCTTCTGTAATTTTTTGTTCACATGTTGGGCATATAGTAAGTTCAGTAGATAAAACTGAATCTGCCATTTCATCGATTGATTCTTGTAATGAGATTTCATTACTTTTAAGAACTATAAATGTTTCTCTGATTTTAGATCTATCATTTATAAGTAATAAATGTTTTTTTGACAATTCTTTTTCTTCTTTTTCTTTCCCCTGTTGTATGAATTCAACCATCTGTTTAAAGTCATTAATAATTTCTGTTTTGAATTCATTAGCTTTGTCTTTTATTTCTGATTCTTTTTGAAGAGCTTTAGAATTAATTTTTTGTTTTTCGGCATCAAGAACAGAACTAATATTATTTAAATCAGTGGTTATAGCTACAATTTCGGTTAAAATAGATTCCAAATTAGTGTCATTTTCTTTCAATTTATTAACAGAATCTATCCACTGATTAAGAAGCGTATTGTTAACTTGTTTTTTCTTTTCAAGTTCATTTAACTGGTTTTGTTTATTTTTATAAAATTCATCCTCTAATAATTTTTGATGTTTACCCTGACTTTTTGCATCCTTTTTTAGAGTAAGATTAACTACTATATTACTTTTTAATTTTTCAGTAACTTTATTAATTTTATCTAATTCTTTTTTTGCACTATCATAATATAGAACATATTCTTCAAGTTTTAAAACTTTTCTAAAAATCTCTTTTTTGTCTGTATCACCAAGATCTGTAAAGAAGTCTTTTACTTTTTGACCAAACATAATAGTATTCATAAACAATTTTTTTGGCACAAACAGTCTTTCAATTTCAGGGAGAACTTCTTTTTGACCTTTCTTATAAGGAGGTTCACCATTCTTAGAAAGCAGAA
The DNA here is from genome assembly GCA_030672305.1 of Thermoplasmatales archaeon. Taxonomy (GTDB): domain Archaea; phylum Thermoplasmatota; class E2; order DHVEG-1; family DHVEG-1; genus SG8-52-3. The sequence goes on from DAOVGR010000079.1 coordinate 18,609, forward strand.
CTGTGTTTTTATATTTAGTATGTTTATGATATCTATTTACAGAATAGTTATCATCGTCACTTTTAAAATTTACCCAAGTATGACAATTTTTCTCAATTATATTATTTACTACATCATCACCTTTGGCGCCCTTAGTTGTTATTCCATATAAAGTATATGGGATAGCATCTAGTGACATTGTCTTTCCGATACCGTTGGGGCCTGTAATTAAAGTAAGGATGCCATCTTTTATTTCAAATTCTAAGGGGTCTATATAAGGCCCAAAGTTTTTCATTCCGACTTTTTCAAATGTTATTTTTCTCATTTTATACCCCTTCTATTAATTGACTTGCTGCCTTTAGATAATATTCAATTTCATTCTCTGGAATTTCTTTAGCTTCTACATACCGTCTAAATATATCAGCTTTTGACATACTGGCGCTGATTCCTCTGTTTGTTATATCCACTTCAGTTTTATCAATTATTTGAAGATCCTCTACATTATCTAATTCAACTTTTGTTTTCTGTACAATTTTGACATAGGATCCACATGATTTTTCTTCTCTAGCTTTTTTAATAATTTCCTGTTTATTATCTTCGGTAATTTCATATTCAAGATATTTTTTATATCCTACAGTTGGGATACTTTCAACTTGTAATGTTTCTGTATCAATAACTAAGAATCGTTTATCTTCATTTTTCTCGCCCCAATCTAATTGTATTGGACTTCCCACATAATATAAACTAATATTATCATTGATAATTTGCTGTGGTTTATGATAATGCCCTAAAAGAACTAATTCATATTTTCCAATTAGATCTTTTAACCTAATATCAGCTATAATGCTTATACCAGAATTTAAAATTCCCTCATTCAATCCAAAATGAGATATAAGAATTTTTCTTTTATTATTTTTAACTTGATTTACAATATCATGAGAGTATGGAATACATATAAAATCATTATTACCAGCTGGTGCATGAGTTATCCATTCAACATTGGAACACTTAACTAGGGGTCTTAATGTTGATACTACATCTATTCCTTTTCCGGATAGATCATGATTCCCATCAAGAATCCAAAATTCTAAATCTTCATATTGTTCAAAGAAATCTATCATTATATCTTGAGCGATTGCATAGATAATTGATTTGTTATGGTAAAGATCTCCTCCAATTATAATTGTTCCTATATCATTATTATAACAATAATCACCTATATTATAAAGAGTTTCTTTTATACTATGTAATCTTTCAGGTAAATTACTGGTTTGTTCAATGGTATCTTGCCCGTATTTTGATAAATGAATATCAGCTGTATATACAAATTTCATAATTTTTTAAATTCTCCTTTTTGTTGTCTTGGAGGATCTGGTTTTTTAACTTCTACTATTGCTTCTTTTTGTTGTTTTGGAGGATCTGGTTTTTTAACTTCTTCTACTATTGCCTTTTTTGTTTCTATTACTATACCTTTACCATCTGTATCCGTTGAAATTGAACAAAATTTTGGTCCGAAGATTGCAAGAAGTCCAATAATTGCAAAAATACTTACCATTGATTCTATCCAACCTTCACCCTTTTGATTCTTTGTTCTTTTAAAAAACATTTTACACCTCTCTTAATTATCAATTATGTCTTAAAACTACAAAGTCTGTTTTAATTTTCATTCATCACTCCTATATTCTATATATTTTTCATCCACTCCAATTTGTAATAAATAACGGTATATATTAAAATTATCCATTATTGTATCGCCTTCAATTGTCAATTCTGTTTCTTTTATATTCCATGGATGTATATCTTTTATAAAAGGCTCATAATATTGTGCAAGTTCAGCATGATTATGAATTTTATATATCTGGTTTTTTGTTAAATTTTCTTTTTCAATAATGAAACTTGCAGATGAACTATTTGTTACAAAATCTGTTTTAATTTTCATTAGTTATTCATCCAACATTCTTCAATATGATCTGGTTCAATTTCTATACCAAAAGAATCCATAACTTGTTGCTTAACTCTACTTTTAAATTCTACTAATGTTTCATCATCTTTCATACTATAATATGGAATACCAACCATTATTTCTCCATCATAATCATATCCAGTTGAGCTTATAAGATCGGTCCCTCTAGTAAAAACGTCAATATTATATTGTATATCTTCAACTTCTATGTCTTCTTTTTCTTGAATTTTATTCATGATACTATCTGGTACGTTACTTATTTCTATACGACTTCCAATAACTACAAATGATGCAGAACTGCTATTTGTTACAAAGTCTGTTTTAATTTTCATGATACTCTTTCCCCTTTGATAAATTTTTCAAGATCGTCTAAAGTTATTGGAGAGATTGTGGTCGCTCCTTCTCCATCTACATTAATTATTTTTAAAACTAAATTGTCTGTTTTTAAGATATTAATTAGAATAAGACCATCCCATCCATATGGACCGACCAGAACCTCTTTACCACCTTTAAGAAGATTCATGTGATTACTTATTTCATTTACCCTAGAATCGCGTTCTTCATCGGTTGGCTTTTCATCTTCTATATAAACTTTATATTCACTTGAAACTCGAATTATATCTTGAAGTTTGTTTTGATTAATATTGTAGTCTTCTGGAATAAGAATTATAAAGGCAGCTGAACTACTGTTTGTTATAAAGTCTGTTTTAATTTTCATTATTCACCTCTTATAATATTGAATGCTTCATTTTCATCAATATTATATAATACATTATTTTTTAGAAGAATATAATTGACTTTCCAATTTTTCTTCTTATAATACTCATTTCTATTTCTAAAAGTATTTGAAATATAAGTACACCCATAATCGACCATATCAATAACAATTGGAGTTTGTTTCCCTTCTTTTGTTCTAGTAACTCGACCTGTCAATTGTTCAATATTAGAAATCGGTGAGGACATTATTAGACAGTCTTTTTGGGGTGCATCAATTCCGTCTCTGCATTTGCCTGGTGTTGTAAATGTAACTTGTGACTCAAGAGCATTTAATTTTGCAGAACCACAAAATTTAGATTTACTCTTATGATCTAACCAAGCATATAAGTCATCAATTAATTTTATTCTTTCAAGCATTACTATCATATTTTTATCTTTTTTCAATCTTTTTAACAACCCCTTTATTGCTAGAAGAAAAGGTTTTGATTTCTTTATTAAATTTAAATATCTAGCTCGTTGAAATTCTCCACCCCAATGAATATATTTCCATCTTGCAGGAGTGTCTATTTGATAATCAACAAGTAATACAGTAACTTTTGCAGACATGGTTCCTGTTATATCATCATCAGAAAATATTTTTCCTAAATGATATTCAATTATATCACCATTGCCATCATGTCTATATGGCGTTGCACTAAGACCATAAGTATATTTAGCTGGAATATGAATCGAACATTCTGAAAAGGTCGGAGCACCTACTGATGTATGAACTTCATCAGCTATGAATATACCAATATTTGCATCATTCAGTGCATAGAGAAAGTTTTTTCGATTTCGTTTTAATAAAGATAGAATTGTTTGAACAGTTGAAATGATTATTGGTTTTTGCAAATCTTCTTCAAATGTTATTGAACGTAATCTTGAAATATCATTCTTATTAAGATTTGTAAACTGCAGAAATCTATTTTTCCATTGAATAGCAAGAGGATCTCTATGCACTAAAATCAACGATTTTCTTTTTCTTTCAGCAATCATATATATGGATATAACAGTTTTTCCTACGCCAGGTAACAATTGTAAGATAGTACTGTCATTATTCATCATATGTTCTATAGCTAACTTTTGAGTTTCGCTTCTGGGTTTTATATTGTGAGAAATATCAATTATATCTCCTTCATGTTGATAATTATTAATTTTACAAAATTGATATTTATCTATTGGAAACATTCTAGGAATAAGAAGAAATTTTTCTGATTCAAGATAAAATTCATTAACTATATAATTTGAAGTTTGATACGCTTTACTTCTCCTAGTTAATTCCTTTATAATTTTTTGATAAAATTCTTCACTCTTATGTTCTTTTGAAATTAATAACCCAGATTTTTTTATAATATCCATTGTTTATAATACCATTTACCCCTCTAAAATATATCATCTGCTATAATTGTTACAAATGAATTTGGAGTCTCCCATAATTTTATTTTACTCAATAGTTCACCAATTGGCTCTCTTTCTAATTGTTTCCATATCCAACATACCATATTTTCCGCAGTAGGATTAATATCCATTACATCATTTAAATAAACATGATCTATTTTATCTAAAATTAATTCAGAAACTATACGATTCAAATCTCCAAAATCTATAACCATACCTGTTTTTGGATTAATTCTTTTCTTTAACGAAATTTGAAGGTGGTATGTATGACCGTGAAGATTGGCACATTTTCCATCATAATCTATTAATTTATGACATGAATCAAAAGTAAACTCTCTTGTAATCTCGACTGGATATTGAAATTTAATCATTGGATACTCCTCCTTGTTAATGTTTATTAGAAATCAACTCTTGATAATCTTCTAGAACATGATTTTTAAGATTATTTAATTTTAATTTAATTTGGGAACTTTCATCTTTCAAATATTTTGTATCAAAATCTATAGTCAATAGTTTTTTAATTCTATACTTTTCAAATAAATTTTGAATAATTTTTTTATCAATTTTAGATTTGGTAGATATTTCATTTACGGTAGAATCTATATCATATTGTTTCTTTAAACAATCACTTAATAATGGTCGTATAATTTGTAGTATTTTTAACTCGTCAATTCTTTGTTGTATTTTATTTATTTTATCTGTTAAAAAATCCTTTTCAGATTTTATATAAATTTCAAAAGTTTCTACTAACATTTCGTCAAGAGATTTGATCTCAACTTTTTCGTTTTGATTTATAACTGTTGTTTCAAATGATATGCTACCTTGAATTGCATTTTTTAATTTTGCAACGAATTTGTTATATATTACATCTCTATTTCTTTCTCTTAAAACTTTAAACATAATCACAGTTGTATCAACAGATAAATCTGAAAAACCTATACTTCCTGAGTCCAATTCTTTTTGAAATTTCTTCAAAATAGATTCAAACTTTTTTCCAGGAGGCCATGATTTTAATATCACAGTATTATTTCTAGGCATTTCTTCAATAACTCCCTCGACACTTATTTTTGATTTTCCTGTTGTCAATAGTTGTTCAAGATCTTTCTTTGAAGCTGTGATTGTGCAATCGGTAATTGGTTGGATAGTAATTTTGTTTTTTCTTTCCCCTATAAGCCATTGTAATCTTTTATATAAATCCTCAATTTTATAACATGGAATATATGATCTATAACCGAATCCAATTGCCTGAGTATAAATATCTCCAATTAAACATAAAGGAAACATACTGGGTAAATATAAGGGTTCTTTTTGGTCAAGATCATTTACCATCCATGGAACAAATTCTAAATTTTTAAACATCAAATCTATTACAAATGGTAATAACCTAACCTCTGTATAACGTGACGCTGCTGGTCCAATTGCTTCTACTCCAACATTACAACCAAAATTTCCTTGTCCTTCCAGAAACCCTTGTCTAACTAATTGAACAATTGAACCATAAACAGAACCGTGTGGATGATAGTTACCTATAACATGTCCATCAACTCTAGCGGATTTTGTTAATTTACTTCTGGCTATTTGAAGTGTTGAGAATAATATTCTTCTTTCGACTGGTTTAAGACCATCTTTAGAATATGGAAAATTTCTCCAATTTGAATATTCCCCATATTCTTTATATAGTTTTGGTAATATATTATCCATTATTTGAATACTCCACAATATGTTTCATTTAGATTAAAATGACTTAATTCCATTAACATAAAAGGATATTTAACTTTAATTCTGGGTGCATATTTTTCTGCGGTAATTAGATCTTCGCCGCCTATAATAACAAGAGGGTCAAATAATTGTCCTCCCATCATTGAGCACCAAACTTTTCCATTAAATAAATGATATGAATAATCGGTCATTTGACTATCTTGCCATAAATGTGGCCATCCATCTTCTGGAGTAACCCAATGATAAATTAGTGTATGATCCCATTCGGAAATCATTTCTTCATATTCAACTGGATTTTTTGTTAAAAGAATTCTAGGCATAACAAATATTGGATGCCCATACTTTAATACGCTCCCTATCCATTTTGCACTACTATCTATACCAATGTAGAAATCAGCTTTATCCATTTTTAGCTCCTATTATTTTTGGTGAAGACTTATTAACAATATTAACGCTCTTCGTGAATTTTTTTTATAACTTCTATAGCAAGGTTGGGTCCTATTATTTTCTTTACCATAAAAATTAGTTCATCATCTTTAAAATCACCCATATAATTTAACTTAATTTTTCTTTTTAATTTACTATAATTATAAGAATTGGTAGAATAGTTATCTATATTTTCTCGTATGTATTTAATTAATCTTTTTCTATAAATAGTTCTTTTCCTATTTATTTTATTTACCTTATAACTTAGTTTATCTAACTCTGTTAAATCTTGTAATATTTTCATAACTACCTCTTCAAATTATCTGGAAGACCAATCCCTGAAAATTCATAGTCTCCTCTGCTTATTGAATCTAATACAGCTTCTCTTGCTTTTTCAAACTGAGGGTGGTTTATTTCCAGATTTTGACATTCTTGGCAAATCATTTCAGCGTTAAACATACTAACTCGATGATCGGGTGTTTTTTCTTTACACCTATCGCAGAAAGAGCTCATGATATAAATCCAGATCGCCATTTTCCTTTATCTTTTGATTTTCACAAGGACCAAGCAATCTTCTTTTTATTTCATCAGAAGCATCTACTAATGCTGATGCTGCCTCAGATATATTGGTATATGACTTGCCATGAGCTTTAATATAATGTAATGCCAGTTGAGTTACACAATAGTTTAAATCCCCTTTATTTGTTGTGTTAGGACCAATTTCATTAAGATATTTATCAAATATTATTCTGTCAGGTTTTTTTATGTATGGCATTTTTCTTTCTCCTTATTTATTAATCCACAACTTATAGCTTTCTTTCTTTTTCGATTTGATAGAATTTTTGGAATTTTAGAATTACCCCAATTACAACGGAAATTACTATCATCATCTATTGATAAGTCGTTACACGATGGACACTCTTTTGTTAAAACTTTTCTTCTCATTATAGATCTCCTTAGCAATTATTTACATAACAATCAAAAAGAATTTTACCGAACTGTTTCACTCTAACGTTGAGTTTATTAAAGTCATTTCTATTGGATGTGGTCCAGTTATTTGTTTTCAGTATAGTACTATGCACCATCGTACCAGTTTCAGCATCAATGAATTCAACTCTAAAATCATAATTTGATTCTCCTTTGATTGTAAGTCTGGGACCATCATCCATATTAAATACAAAATTCATATTACTTGTGTGAATATTATCAGTCTTATTGGCAATACATTTTATTTCTATATCATGAGAAACTGCATTTTCTGACAGTACATTTTCGCATATTTTAAAATTAAAATCTTCAACTATCTTTTTTAGAGTTTCTAATGTATAGCCACAAAAGTGATAGTTTCCTGGATGACTTTGACTACCAAATATACGTTCAAGTGATTTCCATTTATCATCAGAATCATTCCAATCACTAACACAGGTTTGAAAATCAGGGACATATATTTCAAGATCTCCACCTATCATTAATACCCTGTTTATTTCTTTGAATATTATTGACACATCATCAAAGGAGAAATGTTCCATAACATGGGATATATAAACTTCATCAATAGTTTCATCTTTAAAAGGAAGATTTATAATATCAGCATTAAGATCTACTCCGTTTGTGTTATTGAATTTATCTATGTTGATATAATCTTCTTTTATATCATTACCGCATCCTAGATTTAGGCGCATTTTGGTTCTCCTTTTTAAGTTTTAACAGCTTCTCTTGCTTTTTCTAATATTTCTAAACTTGTATCTGGATCTTCGGTAAGCATAAAAGCATCATCACATTTTGTTTCATCAACTTTCATATCAACAGTCCATCCAATAGATTGAACAACTTTTATAACAATGGCTACATCCTCTTCCATACCATCAACCCATTCGTTTAAAGTAAGAACTTTATTTAATAAATCAATTTTATATTTTGCACTAGAAGTCATCCAATAATTATTATTTCCAATTGCTTTAAGAGCTCTTATAGTCCAATCTTGTTCATATTTTTTTGGTTTGTAATTTGTCTTAAAATCTTGTATTTTCACAATTAATCTCCTTTTATATGAGTAAAATATCTTTAGGAAGTTTGTATTGTTCTCTATTGTCAATTAAATCTTCAAAAGTTAATATTTGTATTTTATCAACGTCTCCAATTCTACCATATTCTTTAGCTTCTTTTATAATACCTTTTGTTAAAGTATCCTCAAATGTAATATATACACCAATATCTCCAGTGCCTTTAGAAACTTCTGAACAAAATGCTTTAAAATGATTTTTTGACGCAGAAGATGTGATTTGAACGATACCTTTCATTGGTTTTTTGTTGTGTATAAATGAAAATCGTCCATCAATAGAACCATCTCCACTTTTTTTAATGTTACCCTGAACTTTTTCTAAATACCATTTGGTTGTTATATCTTCTAAAGCATATTTACTATCTTTATCTTTTCCATAAATATTTTTATTTACTAATTCTCTTAAATCTTTTGACGATCTTGGAATACCTTCAATGTAATAATTTTCTTTTGCAATCATTTTTAATTTGTCTAATCTTTTATAAGTAAGTTGAAGGGCTCTGTGGTTTAAATCTACCCCAACAAAATTTCTATTCAGTTTTATAGCAGTAATTATAGTTGTTCCACCACCATTAAAGAAATCTGCTACAACATCATTTTTATTTGAACCAGTTAAAATAATTCTCTCCATTAATTTTTCAGGTTTTTCCGTTGGATACTTTATAATTTTTGGAGTTAAAGGAAGAATATCTGTCCATATATCTCCTATTGGTATTCCTTTAGAATTTTTTATATAACATTTGTATTCTGGATACTTTGCTGTTGATTTATATCTAATTTCGTCTTTTTGTGTTAATTCTTTTATTTTCTTTTCGGATGCAAAACTAAGACACGACCAAAAATATTGTCCTTTACCATCATTATCATCAAAATGCTGCCCTTTTTCTAAAGCTTTTTTGAAGTGATCTTCTGGCCATGGTTGGTATGGTTCATTAAATGTATATACTTTGCTTTTTACATACCATAATATTACATCATGATTATTACCGAATCTTGTATTACCAGATTTAACTCCACCCGTAGAATATATTCGCTTCCAAATTATTTCATTCTTAAAATTATTAAAACCAAATATTTTATCTAAAACGATTTTAATATAATAAGATGTGGTTGGATCACAATGATGATATAATGATGCTGTTGGTTTTAACATTTTATAAATATACCAATATGTAATACCCATTGTAATTATATATGATTTTAAAGAATCTGTTGGTAACAATACTTCTAATTTTTTCAAAAATTCATAGAATCTAACATCATTTTCTTTAAAATCTTCTAGTAAGTCAAAGTATTTTATTGATGACCAAGTATCTCTAAATGCTTCTTCTACAGTATCTGTTTTTGGATTGAATAAAATATTATAATTTCTATTACTATTAAACGGCGGATCATTATAATTTAAATCTATAAATTCTTTTTTTCCTTCCGAAGTCCATTTTTTTAAAATATCTAAATTATCTCCTAATATTAATTTATTTTCCATTTTATAACTCCTTTATATTTTTATAAAATCATGAAACCATTCTCGCCAGTCTCTAGAATATGCAGCTTTTTTAATTTGAGATATTGAAGCGTTTGATTTGATATGGTTTTTAACTTTATATACTCCTCTACTTACAATTTCCAAAATTCCTATTATTGCTAAGCTTCGCCTATAAACATCAACTGTATAACCATATTTTGCACTTCCTCCTGATGTTGTCTGACTAAAAATTGTTTTCAACATTTGTTGTCTACTCATAGTTTTACCAATCTCAGTTGAGTTTATTAAATTTCTTAATATGTTCCATTGTGATTTTTTCATTTGTTTAATAACTTCCTTTTTTCATCAGCACTTGAAAATATTTTCATAAGAGATTCCATATCATTACTATATGTAACCGGAACCAGGTGCCGTGTTTTTTCATCTAATAAACATACCTTTAATTGTTTAGGATTCAATTCTCCCAATCCTTTAAACCTACTGATATTTTTATTATTTTTTCTAGCTTTTTCTAACTCCTTTTCAGTCCATAAAGGAACAAATGTTTTCTTTTCATTTATTGCAAACAAAGGAGTTTGAGCTATATAGTATTTTCCTTGCTTTATAATTTCAGGAAGCAATACAGCTATAACAGTAGTTAATAAACATGCAATATGATTACCATCTGGGTCAGCGTCTGTAGCACATATAATTTTACTATACCTGAGATTTTTTATATTGAAGTGTGCGTCTATACCAGTTCCTATAGCTCTGATTAACTCTTCAACTTCCTTATTTTTAAGGACATCTTTCTTGGTAGTAATATTGGGAATTGATTTTCCTTTCAATGGAAGGACAGCGTGTATGGTAGGATTTCTGGATTGAACTATTGATCCTCCGGCAGATTCTCCTTCCACAATATACAGCTCCCCTTCTCTGGTTGTACAATCCCTTAGTTTAGTAAATTTAGTTGATGCTCGTTTATTTATATTATTTTGTACAAAACCTTTAGAATCAAGTTTCTTTCTATATGATTGAAATCGTTCTAATAGTATATCAAGAAATTCTGGGTTTTTAGTTACGAATGATTCAAATTCATCTTTTAAAACTTTAATAAGTTTAGTAAATTCACTCTTTCTATTAATTAATTTTTGTTTAGCTTGTCCTCCAAATTTTGCTTTCTTGAGACTAAGAGATAAATATACTCTTAAACCGACCATACAATCTCTCGCTTGAAATGTATAATCGAGTTTTTTAGCCTTTGCTTGAAAAAAGTCTTTTAACATATCAGAAAATGTATTAATATGAATACCTCCACCATCAACTGGCAATAGATTTACAGATGATACTATTTTTGGAGCTACACTTCCTTCTGTTTCATATGCCATCATGATTTTAAATTTCTCTGGAGGAGTGTTTGATTCAAATGTTAAAATTGGTGTTTCTTTATTGGTTAAACAATAGTCTTGAAAAAACTTTTCGGTTGATAGTTTAAATATTTCTTTTTCATTATTAACATTTAAAACCAAGATTATATCATCAGGTAGTTCGGCAGCAGCTATTGTAAGTCTTTTTCGTATCTTATCAATGTCTGGAACTAGCGTTTCAAATATTTTTTTACTTGGTTTAAATTGAACCTTTGTTGAAAATGGTACAGGATCTCTGTAAGAAACAATTTTCTTTTTCTTTAATTTTGCATTAATAAATTCAAATTTAGCATATTGACTATTTCTATAAACTTCCACTTGATATTCTGAACTTAATGCATTGACTGCAACAAGACCAACTCCATGGATTCCTGCTGCAATTTCATATGCACTTTTTCTATCTTGAAATTTTGCTCCAGAAAATAATTTGGATGAAATAGTTATGGGGGTATTATTAGAAATTGGTATACCCCTTCCATTATCAAGCACCGCATAAATGTGATTCTTGGTATCAAGATTTACCGCGATTATATTTGCGTTACCTGATAAGACTTCATCCAGTGCATTATCAAGAGCTTCTTCTATCAAATGCACTGGGGTTTCTGTCGATCCAATATACATCCCTGCGTTGAGTTGAATATGCTCAATTTCTTCTAATACCGTAATATCCTTTGCAGAATAATCTTTTTTGATCATAAATTTCTCCCATCGTCTATTGTATCACAGCTCATAAATGCATGAAATAATAAAACAATAGCAAGAATTAAATAGAATAAACCATTATTAAATGAATGTCCCCAAGATATAAAAGCTAAAATATATGTTAATAAATTAATCGGTTTTTTCTGCATATTTACTCCTTACATATCAGGAACCTTAACTACAAATCCTGTTTTATTTATATTTTCAGATGTACCAGACTTAGCTCCAATAACCCAAATTAATTTTTTTGGTAGATGTTTTCTAGGAATTCTGTTTATATTTTCTGTATAACCATCTGTGAATCCTAAACATACATCACATGAAATCTCTCTGGCTCTTTTAAGCCCAGCCCCCAATTCTGTTCCACCTCTACCAACGATTTTGGGATCAATATCTCTAACCTTCTTTACTTTATATTCTTTATGAATTACTGTATCAATTTCAAGGACAGTGGTTTGGGTATGTCTATCAGTATCTATAATATTTTTAATTCCAGAAAGAGCTTCTTTAATATCATCTGGTCCCTGACTTCCTGAAGTATCAATCAATACAACAATTTTAAATGAAAAGTCTCTGGTTTTTCCAGGAAAGGGAGAAATTGCTGGCATATTTTCTTCTTCTCCAAATGCAAAAACATAAGTTCTTTTTCTATTTATTCTTGTAAATGATCTTTTAAATTTAGTCATCTTACTACCACGAACCAACTTTCTTATTATTTGATAATATGGAACTTTAGGAGGCATTAATGCACCTTGAATTAAACTTTCAATGTAAGATGGCATTCTTCCTCTATCTTTATTGAAGGTTTTAACAGACTCTTTAATAATATCCTGTAAATGAGAATCAATTTTTCTAGAAAGAGAACTTAAATCGGAGACACCTTTAATGTTTGACCACCCTGAATGATCATCCATTCCACCCTTTCCCGTACTCATTGGAGCTACTCCAAAGCTTTTTCTTCCGTCTCCCTTTCCTTTATTATCTTTATCATGTTTATTTTTTCTTTTTAATAATTCTAAATAGTAAGCTTCACTTAATTTCCCATCTTCTAACTTATATTTTATAGGAAATTCAAGAGGCCATGGTTTTCCAGCAATTGTTATTGTATCAGGTAATCGAGCTTGTAAATTTACACAACAATCTGCAGCAATATTCCATAATTTCATTTTTCCCATTAATTTGAATGTTCCAAAATCATTAGCTACAATTCTTAATAGTCTTGCGCAATGTTTATTTAGTAAATGCATCCCTTCATGTTCAAGAACATATGTTAAGTTAGCATCATCTGTTTTATCAACTAAATCGGGTTGATATGATAAAGTAACAGTACCATCTGGTTCTGGTCCAACTCCCATTATTGATGGTAAATTATATACAGGTTTTCTCCTAATTCTTGAAAATAAATAACCCCAGTAATTATATTTTAATACAAATTTTGCAATAAGATTTTTCAATCGTTCGTCTGATGAAATCATTAATATCTCCTTTAAATTGCCCACCCATTCCCGCTTTGAAAATCAAAGCAACCATTAAAAATTAACTAGTTCGACCAACAGCCACGACTGGTTCGTAAAAATTCTTTCTATATCTTTTGGATATTTTCATTAGAGAAATATGTATCTTAGTCATATATTTAAATTCTGCTGATGATCTATCGAATGAATCAACCTGAGAAATGAAAAGAGCAGAGGTATCAATTGGCATCAGCAGTAAGAAGCTTTCAATATTATCCAAATGTTGTTTATCAAATTCTGGCATTGAAGATGTCATAAAAGTACAAAAACTTACCATGATTTGACTTAACATAGAATTTTCTCCATCCTTTACAAAAGTTTCAATTGCTTTTTTGACAGAATCATAATTATAGAAAATATCTTTTGGATTAATATCTCTTTGATCTCTAGCAAAACTTAGAAACATTTTTGCCATATTAGTATTTAAAAGACCAGATGCAATAATTTCAACAGTTTCATAATTATTTGAAACTCCACCATTCATATCAATTTTAATTAAATGGTCTGATAATTTTTCATAACTGGCTGGATTTGCATATACAGATCCCTGTTTCTGTGACTCAAAATCATATAAATAATCAGGGTGTGTTTGTATAAATTCTATAACCAGTTTATGATAACCTTGCGAAATTGCATATTGTAAAAAGTCTTTAGCACTTACTTCAGAATATAGATGTAGTTGCCTTCTAAGACCAGCAGCATCTTCCATTATATCCATTTGATATTCTGAATCATCTGGGTTATCAATTGCTATAACAAACCATCCTTTTGGAAAATGATGTAAATGAACAGAATACTCGTTCATTGCTTGCCATAACAGTTGCTGTAATGCATGATCTCCTCTTGAGAATTCATCCACTACAAAGATTCCATAACTATCTTTTTCGACGGGTACAAAATCAGAATATAACATTTTAAATGTAGCGGCACCATCTTTAGTAACTGGAAACGGAATGATAAAATCATCTCTTGACAAAACAGGAGCTTTTACCATTATCATAGAAAATTCATGAGCTGTTTCTTTAGATAATTCATTTACTAATTGCCCACAAATATCTGTTTTACCAACACCAGCCGGACCAATTATTCTAAAACATTGTTTATCAACATATCTTTTATTTTCCCACGCATTGAGAGTATCAATAATATCTTTTTTAATTAAATTTTTAATTTTTGTAATTGATAAAACTGAGATATTCAATCTCTCGTAATATTTTTGTTCTTCGTGTTTCTGTTTTTCACTTGTTGGCATATTATTATTCTCCTGGTAATTAATTAAAAATTAAAAGTAACATTCGGTTTTAGTTAAAAAGCTACATCATCAAAACTAAACGGTTTTGAATTTGGTTCTGGTTCTGGTTTTGGTGGATTTTCTGTTTCAGGTGGGGATGAAGCTCCACCCATATTCAATACACCTTCTGCTTGTTGTTGATTTTGTTCAGTTGAAGTTGATCTGACTCCTTTTGACCAATTAAATTTTTCAATAAATTTCTCTTTAGTTTTTTGACTGACTTTCAAAATTTCAATAACATTTTCATCCGGAATTTGTTGACCAGATGTTAATATAAAAACATCTTTCATACCAAAACTAGAGGGTGCCTCACCTACAGTAAGTTTGGTTACAAATCGTTTGTTATTTACATTTGCTTTTTCAAATTTTGTAGTTCTTTCTGTGACAGGTGTAAAAATTGGTGTAAGATCCTTTTTATACATATCACCTAAGTAATCAGATACGTTACTATACTTCATCCCTTTACCACGTATAAAAACAAAAATAGGTGTTTTCTTTTCTGATAAAATTGGTTTACCAGCTGCATCACAGTAAATTCCAGCTACCAGAATTTGAGATCTACATTCTTTACAAAATTCTACTACAGCTCTTTCAGATGAATTTATCGGGCATTGTCTTTGACCTTCATCTGCAGTTTTTGTAGTTCCAAACCAAGGAGCATCTCCATCTTTATATGAAAAACATTCTGTAATTTCTCCTCTAGGGCCTTGTTTAACCTTTGCAAGTATTTCTTTGACATGAATAATAATCATATTAGCTTCTGTAAGATTATATTCAACCCCTCTGACTTGAATCTTTTTTGCTTCTTCAGTAATATTAATATGATTCACTCTGGATTGGCCAGCAATATAAACACTATGGAAAAATTCATCCTCTGGTTTCACTGGTTCTTTATTAACAACTCCTCCACCTTCAATGTCTGTGTAATCATCAATGCTTGGACTCATGTAATGTTTCCTCCTTTTTTTGTTTTAATAATTTGATGCTAGGCACCAATTACTTTTATTTCGATCATTTGGTACAGTGATAATTGAAAAATCATAATTGAACCAACACCTCATATATTCGTTCATTAATTCCGAAGACATGTACTGCCTAACTATGTCATAATTCGGCAGCTTTGTTAAGGATACATCCTCAACTGTTATTGGATTAACCTTTCTAACCTTCAAATCAGTTATTGGACCTTTAATTAATTTTGGGTGTGGGCAATATATTATAACTAATTTGTTTCCAATCATTCTAAATATTTCATTCTTGTAAAAATAAACATTTGTATCTAAATCAATAGCAACTCGATTTCCTGTTAATACTCTTTGAATAGAAGTATGTTGTCTACATAGTACTCCCAATTCTTTAGTTTTTTCTTTACATTGTTCACAGTCACTATAATTTAATTTATATGTCA
>DAOVGR010000063.1 GCA_030672305.1 Thermoplasmatales archaeon
AGACATCCTGTACCTTGATTGGATTCAATTATCAAAAACCCTTCATCATAGTCAATGTCTTTAACCATACCAGTAACTACACGGGCTCTATCTTCACCTGGTTCTTTAGTTACAATCTTACAGTGTCTTCCTATTAACCTATCCATACACTTTTTTTCCATTTCCCGCCCTTCTTAAACACACCCATGGAAAGAAGATGACAGATACCAAAAATCCCCATCAACTCTCTCCAAGCGTGCTATTCTTTGTCATTGATTGTATATAAATCCATCGTGTCAGAATGTCATAATAAAAAAAAATCTTAGATTACACCTGATTTCAATTTCAACATTGCTATAACCTTGTGGTTGTATTTCAAAAAGCATTCCATACTTGTTTAAAACCTGAATAATTTTCTGAAATAATCTTTGATAAAGATCAGCACAAACATGAATTGATAATCCATCTTTAAACTGCGAATCTAAAACTTCTTTTCTCTCAATTTTTAATGTTTTATTTTTGGTATTTACCAAATTGATTCATATAATATTTATATCTAATACCTAACCCTCGCGCCTTTTGTTTTATAGCATAACGTGTTTTTCCAAGCTCAATTAATTCAGGAATATAAGACCCAAGCTCTGGATATTTATCCTTTAAAATTTGTAACATTTCATTTGTCCAATATCTTCTTTTATGCTTGATTCCAAAAATAAAGGCTTTACTTCCAATTGCACTTTTTGTTTTTCCTTGTCTTATCAATGAAGGTATATTTTCTCCACATGTTGGGTATTCTGATCTTAATATTTTTTCTTGATTTTTAGTCCAATTCTTTCTATCAATTTTTGCTTTGGGATCATATAATGCTTTTATTTTGTATTGAAAGCAATCTACAATGTATGGAGATATTTTATAAAGAAAATCCTTTATCTCACTCATACGAGAATTTTGTAAACGGTAACCTTCCCTTTGTTTTTTAATTTTAAAATGATAACCATATATGTCATTGATTTTATGAATTAAAAATTCAACATCCTCTTTTGTAAAACCATCGGTGCAAAACACAAGCTGGTAATAATTTCTATCAAGCTTTTCACTATATCGTTTTCCAGATAAACCATCTCCCATGAACCAATGAGCAAGAAAAACAGGCGTAAATTGAATGTCTCTTGGAACTATTTTTTTACCATCAGGATACCATCTTTTTCGTTCATTACCTATTTCAACATATGAGCTGGACTGTAAAGACAATTGTCTAAATTCTTTACCCAATAACTTAGCTTTTCTTTGGTGTATATTACAACTCAATCCATTTTGATTAAAAAGATTACATAGATTTTTTATCCAATCTCTATTTTTTTCTGCTTGATTTACAACTAAAGACCCAGTAATTGTATCAATTTTTCCAACTACATCAATGTATCCATCGCTTATCATTACACCATCAAAAACCTGTTTAATGTAATCATTTAATTTAATGTGAGCTAAACCACCTTTTGAGATAATTACAGCATCTCTTCTATCTCTGTAAGGAATACCATATTCAAACATTCTGTTTCTGATAGTGTCGGTAGTGCATCCATATTTTTTTGCTATTGTATTTGATGATTTCTGTTGAACAACATATAAATCATATAAAACTTCCTTTGGAATATCATAAATCTTTTCAGGTTCACCTTCAAAAGTAATGCTTAAAATTCTCGCTCTTTGCATAATAGCCCGTGAGGTTCTTGTTTTTAACAGATCTGGGATTTTAGTTCCTAACTCTGAATAATTACCAACAAGAAGTTTATCTTCTTTTTTTGTCCATTGTTTTGATGCAAAATCACATCTTATCCCAAGGTTTCTTGCTTTACTTTCTATACCACCCTTTCCATGTCGTTCTATAAGATTAGGAATATTAACTCCTTTTTTCGGATATTCTTTTTTTATAATTTCTATTTCTTGCTTTGTCCATTTATGATATTTTGATAGAGTAATATTATTATAATGAATACCTAACCTGTGAGCTTTTGTCCTGATACCACTAATGGAAAATTTTTTCCTTAATTCTGGAATGTTTATTCCTTTTTCAGGATACTCTTTTCTTAAAAGATCAAGATGATACCCAGTCCATTGAATTTTTCCCATATACAATACCTAATATATTTCCTCCATTATAACATTTGAACATTACTATAACCGAAATATGAAAAAAGAAATTTCTATACAAAAAGGAAATAATGAAAATTGATTATAATAAAGTAAAAAATATAGTTGAAAAAAATCATTGTTTAAAGAAATATAATGATACATTTTTTCTTTTTAAAAAAATAAGTTATCATATAGGTAACTTTAAAAAAATGTACCCTGAAACTATAAAAAAACAAATGGATATGAACCAGAAAATAGCTGAAAAAGGCAATGAAATTTTAATAAACCAAATTACAAAAATTACAGGTTTAACAGAAGAAAAATTATTGGAATCATTAACGAAGTTAAATGTAAATATAACAAGGCAAAACATTAATGAACCGATTTTTTATGAATTTGATACAATTCTTATAGATACCAAAAGGATTATTGAATTTTATATTAAAATATTAGTAGCTATTATGAAATATAAAGAACCTGATTCTATTTCCAATTTTTTTAAAGGATTAAAATTACAAATTTCAAATATTAGTTACTTTTGTTTATATCTTAATAATAATTATCCAGAATATAGTAAATTTCTAATTGATAGTTGGGATAATTGGATTGAAGATGTTAATGAATATCGCTATAAATCGATTCATAAATCAATTAAAATTAAACCAAAAACTACTGTTACATCTAAATTAGAAAAAGATAAAAAACCAAAAAAAATGGATATTAGTGATATAAAATTTAATGATGAAGATATTCCAGAATATATTATAAAATTATGGAATAATCTATCATTTTTTTTACAAACTGGATTTAGTTTTATTGAAAAAAATTTTTAAAAATGGTATTTAAATTGATTAATTCTAATACACATAATATAGAAGTAAATACCAAAAGAAAAATGTAAAAGTTGGCAATAAATTAGTTAAAAACATACCCGTAGGAATGGTTTTTAAACTCACTGATTTCAAATATTCCTTATATTTAGGGAACCGTGGCAAATATTCTTGATTTAAAAACATTAAACGGAAATCAAAGCGTCTATTGATATATGCCCAGCTAAATGTAAATAATAACCCAAGAATTGCAATTGCAATTATGATACCTTTTTGTGAATATAATAGAATTATTGCTGTTGCGAATGACATTATAAGCATAGATTCAGCAACCATAAAAAAATGAAATCTTTGGTGAAAAAGATTATCAGCATATTTGTAAATATCATACCATTGTTGAAATTCATTATATTCCATTGATCTTCTTAGACGGCGGTTTGCTCTATTATTTGCCCATCTATATTCCATTATCATCAACCAGATGAAACTGATGATAGTAATAGATATTAATGACATGCGAATCCCAAAAAGATTTTTTAGAGGAATGAAGTCTATTATCATTCCAATGATAACTGATAAAATGAATAGTATTCTATGAAAATACCAATAATTTTTAAAATATTCTTTTGGATGTGTTCCAAAGTTTGTCATATTTTAATCTGCCTATGGGTTATAGATTAAATATTTTTAATAAAATAATATGTTATAAATCTATTTATACTGATTTCATTTCAACATTACTATAACTTTTGGTTATAATTAAGAAAGAGTCTATCGAGGTTTAAAGTATGATCTGTCCCATGATCTTTGTGCCATTGAACGATAAGCAGAGTTGAAGATTTTATCCCATGACTTTTTTCCTTTAAATCTTGAGTACATTTCGTCAAGGCAAATATGTCCAAGACCTGCTCGTAACCAATCAGTAGCTCTGTCTTGCCCAATGGTACTATACTTAAACAAAATCCATGCGCGAAGTCCTTTTTCTTCATGAACAGGATCATATTTTCTATGAAAAGAACCATAAATCTTCGTACCTTTGTCCATAATATCGTGAACCTCTCCATATCGCCCATCAGGTAAAAGGATACCCTTATCCGCTAAAAACACATCAAACTGTTCATGTTTATTTCTATTTGGCATTTTCCTTGCCCCCCTCAAATCTTCAAGATACGATTATGTATCTTAGCATAAACTTTATGATTGGAAAATCATTCTGAAAACGTGCAAACAATTTTAATAAAAAGGAATTTGTAAATATTTTATTTCTTGGTATTTCCACATCTAACTCCCCCCAGTCACCAACAAAATCAAAGACATCTTTTGCTCTTGCACTAATTTTAAACGTACCCTGATCATCCCATGAATGATCTCTTGTTATAACTGTATTTGAATCATGAGGACCATCCCATGGATCAACCTGTCCATCTCCCCAGTCAATTTCATAAAACACATCATCACCATTAGGATCTTCTGATACAAATGTATAAGAATAAGTAGTTCCAGATTTTCCACTTGTTGGACCATTTATTCTTGGAATACCAGGAGGACCATTGCAAATAGTAGTGAATTCCCATATATCACCAGAGGTTGATGCACCATGCTCATCCCAAGCAACAATCTGCCAATAATAGGTAGTACAATACTCTAATAAACTAAGGTTATAACTTGTATAGGATTGATTACCTACTATTTTAGGTAGAGGTATACTATTTCCAAAATAAACATCAAACGTTAGATTATCGCCCTCAGGATCACTACAAGTCCAACTTAGATTAATATCAATAGGTACATCTGTTGAACCATTCAATGGAAAAACACAAATCGGTGTTGATGGTGGATAATTTTCAATCTCCTCAGGTCCAACACTAAAAAAACTAGATGAATCATTCATCGTGTTATAAGAAGTATTAATCCAAGCACCACTCCTTACAATTTTAGACCATCTAACTTCATCTATAACTGCATCAGTATATTTTGTTCCAGCTTCCGGGTTATATCTTCCAAGATCATCAGTTATTGGAGTATTCTGCATATAGTTGCCATTACTACTGGATTGTATATCTGATACTTCACTTCCATTAATAAATGGATCAATATCATTTACACCTCCTAAAGTCCAAGTAGAAGTTAGATAAACCCATTGACCTACTACTGAATAATCATTAATAGTAATACTTTGAGTATATTTTCCACTAGCTTGAATTGCGTAATTATAAAATTTCCCATCATACCCAAGATGAATACCATAAGAACCATATTTTGTTGAACCTTGTGTATTATATTTAGTCATTAATGGTATATCCTCTGTCTCTGGTTTAATCCATGCTTCCCAAGTCATAGTAGTCAATGAGCCATCGGTAGGTTGCATCATGTCACCAAAATCGATATAATCATGTTCGCTTTGTTCAAAATCCCTTGCTTGTCCAATTTTCCCAGATACCTTACTTGTCCCATGATCATTACCATCATCAGAACCAGCACTATCCTTGAGGCTCTCACCTAAATGCCAAACATGAATATAGTCACTATCCCAAACATTGTCAGGATCTTGCTGACTACTACAATTTGGGTTACTATAATATAGATATAAAATAGTATCAACATTTGATGAAAGACTAGTAATATTAACCCAAGCAACCAGTTTACCAGATGAACTTTTATAATATTCAATCTCATGACTAAAAGTATTAGAATTATCATCTAAAACAAAAACAAAATCATCACCATCAAATTGTGCATGATCTATGAAATCAGAAGAAATAATGGATATAAGAACTGGGAAATTCTGAAGATCTGCTGTTACCATACTATGATTTATAGTTATTTGTTTACGATACTCCCAATCTTCATCCCACCAGTCATCTTCTTTATAATTAAGAATGTTATATACCGTTGTATCTTCTAAAACACGATTTTTATTTATTTTTCCAGTTGTTATAGTAACACTTACTCCAACAAACAAAACAACAATAGCTAAAACCAATCCTTTCCTAAACATACTTCTTTGCATATTCCAATTTCCTCCCCTATGGAATAATTTTTTAGACTTCTTATATAATATTTTGATATAAATGTAACTATAACAATTATTTACATCTACTTTCAATACTCGTATTTAGAGATAATCGTCTATGGAGATGATTCCTCAGGGCCAACATTGAAAAAACTAGAAGGATTGTTCATTGTATTATAAGATGTACTTATCCATGTATCGCTTCTAACAGTTTTAGACCATCTAACCTCATCAATCACTGCATCAGTATAAAATGTTCCGCCTTCAGGTCTATATCTACCGATTTCATCAGATACTGGAATATCCCGCATATAGTTTCCAATACTATCTGGTTGTGTATCAGATACTTCATTTCCATCAACAAATGGAACAATGTTGTTTATTCCTCCTAAATTAAAAGTAGAAGTTAAATAAGTCCACTGACCTATCACTGCATAAGCATTATTAGTTATACTCCTAGTTCTAACTCCTATTGCCTGATAAACATTATTCCTAAAAGTCCCATCCTCATTAAAAGCTATATAATAAGAATTATAATCCGGTCCTTGAGTATTATATTTATTCATTATAAAACATCCATCATTAAGTGTCTCTGGTTTAATCCACCCTTCCCAGGTCATAGTTGTCAATGAACCATCAGCAGGTTGAGCCATATCACCAAAATCAATAAAATCTTGTTCACTCCTTTCAAAATCTCTTGCTTGTCCAATTATCCCAGTAACTTTACTTGTCCCATGATCATTTCCATCATTAGAGCCAACACTATCCTTAAGACTCTCCCCTAGATGCCAAACATGAATATAGTCACTATCCCAAACCTTATCAGGATACTGCTGACTACCACAACCAGGATTACCATAATACAAATAAAAAACAGTATCAACAGTAGATAAAAGACTTGGAATATTCACCCAAGCAACAAGCTCACCATTTGAATCATCATATTCTTCAATTTCATGAAACAACCTATTAGCAACACCAGAACCATCCATAAACAAAACATCATCACCATCAACCTGAGCCTTAACAGCCAGATCAGAATCAACCAAACTAACAAGAACAGGAAAACTAGAAAGATCACCCACAACCATGGTATGATTAATGGTTATCTGCTTACGATACAACCATCCCTGCTCAAAAGGATCAAAAACCATTATCGGCTGAGTCTTAAAAACAAACGCCTTACGAACCCAGTACTTACCATCAGTAACATTGACAAACCAAGTATAATCCCGAGTAAATTCAAGATCACTCACAGGAACACTATAAACACCATTACCAACACCACTACCACTACCACTACCAATATAAGGAACGGTCTCAACAGAAAAGTCCATCAAATCACCCTGCAAATCCACCAACCTAAAACTCAACTCAGAAAGATCAACAGAAACCCAACTATCACCATCAACCGGCAACGAATCAGAAACAATAGGTGCCTCAATTTCTGTATGGAAAGAAAACTCCTTTTCAACAGTATCCTCACCATCAGAAACAACAACACTCCAAGTATACTCAGTATTGCTCTCAAGACCAAAAATATCAAAAGAAAAAACTCCATCTTTTACATTATATCCGCTATCAGAACCAATATAGGGACTGGTAGTAACAGTGTAATTCATACGATCACCATCATAATCACTAAGATGAAAACTTAACTCAGAAATACTAAGTGGCACGTCTATTGTGCCATCAGGTGGATTTTCACCAGTGACAACTGGGGGTCTGTTTGGTGGCCAAGGGATAATCACCTCAGCAGTAGCAGTAGAAAACAAAGCATAACCAATAAAACCAAAGCTCATAACCGGCGGAAGAAACACACTAAAGCCTATTCCCCAAAAACCAATAGCAGTACCCTGCTGAGCACCCTCAGCGATAAAACCCTTACCAGACAAAAGACCACCACACGAAGTAATAGCATAATACGCATTCCAATGCATAATCACACGAGGAATCGGAACAAGCAAAATAGGAATAAGA
>DAOVGR010000069.1 GCA_030672305.1 Thermoplasmatales archaeon
AATATGTTTGCGGATATCAAGTTGTGTATGAGGTGAGTGCATCTATATCCCAAATTGTACTCATATCATACACATTCAAATAATTGTTATCTAAAAAATAAATTTGAGTTAATCAAATTCTAGCTTGCCGAACTACTGCAACTATAATCCTAGGTATTTCATAAGTCAACTGAAAAATTTAAAAAATTATTTAAATAATGTTAAAATGTCTACCTACATAGAAATTTGTAATTAAGGGGGAGAAAATGGCAGATTTCATGTGGTATTGGACGAAAGGCAATAGTAGGTTCTTTACTCGAAACACACAAATTGCTGAAAAAGCGATGAAAGATGGAATACTTGTAATGGGAAGAAAAGTTAAACCAAATATAATAAAGTTTTAAAAAAAAACCACTTGCCAACGGAAGTTTTTTAGATAACAATTACATTAACCTGACAATATGCCTGAGTTAGACTACAAAAATCTACTAAAAAAAGTAATGGATAGTAGCTTAAAAAAAGAAGTTTCAGATGATAGATTTAAACTACCAAAAGCAGAGATTTTTTATGAAGGTAATACAACTGTAATAAAAAATTTTGATAAAATTTCTGATGCAATAAACCGTGAACCTAATCTTATATTAAAATTTCTTTTAGGCGGATTAGGAACTGCTGGAGAACTGGATGGTACTCGGGTTGTTTTTCAAGGTAAAATACCTGCAAGAAGTATATCTGATAAGTTAAAGGAATATATAGATACATTTGTAATGTGCTCGGAGTGCAATAGACCAGACACACATTTAGTGAAACAAGGTAGAACGATGTTAATTAGATGCGATGCGTGTGGTGCTTTTCGTTCGGTTAGATCACGAAAGAAAAAAATCGTGCAACAACCAACTGAAACATTAAAGGAAGGTATGACTTACGACTTAACAATTAAGGATATTGGCAGAAAGGGAGATGGTATTGCTTATTTTGATAAATTCACAATTTATGTCTCAGGTGCTGTCAAAGGATCAATGGTAAAAGTAAAGATTGAAAAGATATCCGGGACAGTTGCTTTTGGGCATATTGTTGAGGTGTAAAATTCTACATATACACCTGCATATTTACCTGCTAAAAATTAACGAAAATTATTTAAACCAAATGACACATTCATTTCTACATTTGTCAGACAAATTATGTCTTTTGTCATTATTCAGACATATGCCCGGCGTCTGAATGACATATGATTGGTACCGGTCTGACACATGGAATTTATGTGAGGAGAAAAATGGAATCGCACCGTATAACGATAAGGCTACCCCAGCACCATATTCAAACAATAGATCTCTTCGTAAGAGCAGGAGAGTTCGCAACAAGGTCTGAGGTAATACGTCATGCGGTAAATGATTATATTAAAAATTATGCAAGTAGCATAATTGAAAAAGCAGAAAAAATTAAAAAAGTGCAAGAATTAGAATTTGCTGTTGAGTCCATTGAACCTTACATGAAAAAATAATTGTTCAAAATTGGAGGGGATGGGATGCACCCCTAATGAAGGACGCCTTGGGATGGGCGTCCTTCAAACTACCATAATTTAGGAGGAATACTGTATGGGACAAAACAAGAATATGGAATCATTTATTACAAATGCAATAAATAATAAAAAAGATGAAGAAAGCAAATTAATGGTCAATGGAGATGATATGTTTGGTACACCACGGATTACAATTGTTGGTTGTGGTGGTGCCGGAGGAAATACAATAACCAGATTGAACAAACTTGGTGTAAAAGGTGCAGATACAATAGCAATAAACACCGATAAGCAAGCACTTGATTTAGTGGAAGCGGATCATAAAATTCTTATTGGAGGAAGAATAACTCGTGGACTTGGTGCTGGAGGATTTCCAGATGTTGCAGAGCGTGCTGCACGTGAATCAAGTCACGAAATTGAGGAACTGATAAAGGATTCCGATCTTGTGTTTATAACTGCCGGTATGGGCGGCGGAACTGGAACTGGATCAGCTCCAGTTGTTGCCGAAATTGCAAAGAAATTTAACTCAGTTGTTACCTGTATGGTATCGACTCCATTTAACGTTGAGAGAGCTAGACTTGTCAAAGCTGATGAAGGGCTTGATAAGTTAAGAGTAAAAGCTGATAGTACAGTTGTCCTTGATAACAACAGACTTCTAGAGTTTGTACCAAGTTTGCCTATAAATCAAGCATTTTCTGTTATGGATCAAATGATAGCAGAAACCGTTAAAGGAATTTCTGAAACAATTACTCTACCATCATTAATTAATCTAGATTATGCAGATATGAAATCTATAATGGGTCAAGGCGGATTATCAATAATGCTCTGGGGTGAAGCAGAAGAGGAATCTGGAGTAGATACAATTGTTAAGGAAGCTCTTAACCATCCACTGCTTAATGTAGATTACCAAGGAGCAAATGGTGCCCTTGTTCATATAACAGGTGGTCCAAACATGAGTCTTAAGTATGTTCAGGATATTGCAAGAGAACTTACTAAGGACTTAGATTGTTATTCAAATGTTATACTTGGTGCTAGGGTGTCACCAGAATTTGAAGGTAAATGCAGAGTTATGGCCATTATGACAGGTGTTCAATCACCAAATCTTCTTGGTCCAATTGCAGCTACATCTGTTACAGAACAACCCATAGTAAAATCTGTTGGTAGTTCAAAAGTGGATATTGATTTTGTAAGATAAACCACTTTTTTTTTCTTTTATATTTTTATTATAGTACCATTAAAAGTTTCATTATTGATAGCTTTTTTTAGATCTTCTAATTTTTTTCCGTTTAATACAAAAGTAGGAATTTTTGCTCTTTTGATTATTTGTAAAGCAGGGCCGTCAATTACTATGTTTTTACCAGCAACTCCCCATTCGGTTCCATAATCATTTATTAATTGTTCAATTGATATTTCTTTTAGTTGTTTTGCATCTTGATATTTATTTGGATCCTTGTTATAGACTCCATCTACATTTGTCGCAATGATAAATTTAGATGCACTGACCTTTTCTGCAAGCTCAGCACCAACCATGTCTGTACTATGGCCTGGTGTGGTTCCACCCATTATTACAATTTTCTTGTTAATATCTTTTGCTTCATCTGTTGAACTTGGAATTTTTTCATTTGAAAC
Organism: Thermoplasmatales archaeon; assembly: GCA_030672305.1. Lineage (GTDB taxonomy): Archaea > Thermoplasmatota > E2 > DHVEG-1 > DHVEG-1 > SG8-52-3. The sequence continues at coordinate 3,125 of DAOVGR010000069.1, forward strand.
TTCAATAAGATTGGTAAGAATTCTTGCATTTACTCGTGTTATATCTATTCCAAATTGATCTAATGTTTTTTCATCAAAGTTCAATTTTCGTCCAAGTTTTATATAGATTCTAGCTGTTTTTCCTCCACCTACGATTATATAGATTTTGTATTCATTAATAAGTTGTTTTAGTAATTTAGTAAGGTTTTGGAAAAAAGTTGTATCTATATCATCAGAAATTAGAACTGATCCCCCAAATGAAATTACAATTGAATTCATAAGAAAGCAGAATGCATCTCTAATTTATTAGAATTTTTAATTGATTTATGCAATTTCTGGACCAGCTTGTCCTTTTTTTGGATCTCCACTAAGTCTAACCTGCGGTAAAGGTATTGGTGGTGGTAAACCAAGGTCTTTTGCAATTGTTACTGCCTCTGGAACACATGCATGCATTACAGCAGTATGAATATGACCTGCAATCTGGTTTGGCATCTTTCGTGTATCATTCCATTCCTTTGAAATCTTTTTTGCATCATCACTATCATAAAGTAAGGATCCTTCAATTTTAATCATTCCAACAGGTCCATAACTTGCGGTGTATTGAAAATCTATAATAGCTTGATTCTCTTTTTCAATTGTGAACTGAGTAACAGTACTATTGTGATCGATACGAACTTGTTTAGGACGTTCATTTCTAGCAATATATCGTCTTGCTTCAATTGATTTAAGTTGAATGTTTTTAATTTTCATGATTTAATCGGATAATAAACAACATATTTTTACTTCTTTCGTTATAATAGAAATAATAAATTATTCACAAAATGACCTTATTTATAGTTAATATATAAAAATTAAAAATAAATTAAGGAAAAATATAATAATAATCATCCATATTGATATTTAGTAACATATTATCTGTGGTGATATAAATTTGGTTTTAAACTTGTATAAAAAAACCTTAATTTTTACAATAATAATCTTATTTTTGGTATCAAATGTTATCCCCTCAGCAACAACAATAACATTACAGAAAAACCCGTATAAAATGATAGAAATTCGTGATTCTACTATAAAATCTAATCAATTAAAAATTAAGGATATCCAAGATGGCATCGGTATAACCTTCTTTTTATCAAATGAGGGGGATATTACAATATATAACATAACAATAAATACCGAAGATTCTGGTCGATTTATAAAAATTAAATCTCCAAATTTAATTAAAATACCAGAACTTAAAGCTGGACAATCCACCAAGTTAAGAATAAAAGTATTTGGTATTGGTATTGGAGAACCTGTAGATTATAACAGAATTACAGTTACTGTAAATGCTAATAATATAAAAACTATGGAGCGAATAATCCTTTTAAATGTATTCGGTCCGTTTGTCAAAATAATTTCTGTTTTTATCAATGACGAAGAATCATTTGAAGGTTACACATTGTTTTCTCCAGAATATTACACCACCACATATTTGATTAACAATAGTGGCGAGATTGTTAAAAAATGGAAAAGTGATTATATACAAAGTGCTGAATGTTGCCTCCTGGAAACTGGTAATCTTCTACGTTCCAGTCTTGCAAGAATTAATCCTTATTTTCCAGGTGGCGGAATGACTGGACGCGTTGAGATGTTTAATTGGGAGGGCGACCTAATCTGGGTGTTTGAATATACAAGCAATCAATATTGTCTAAATCATGGATTTGAAGTGTTACCAAATGGCAATATTCTAATGATTGCATGGGAGGTAAAAACATATGCTGAAGCTATTGATGCAGGAAGAAATCCTTTTACAATACCAGTTGGAGTATTATGGCCCTCTTATATCATAGAAGTAGAACCAATAATTCCAGAGGGAGGTAACATTGTATGGGAATGGCATGTCTGGGATCACCTAATACAGGATTACGATTCCTCGAAAAACAACTACGGAATTGTTAGAAATCATCCTGAACTTATTGATATAAATTTTGGATTACCATTGGGATATATGGATATAAATCATATAAACTCACTTGATTACAATGAAGAATTCGACCAGATATTAATCAGTTCACACATCCAAAATGAGATTTGGATAATTGACCATAGTACAACAAAAGAGGAAGCCGCAGGACATTCAGGAGGTAGATATGGTACGGGTGGTGATCTTCTTTATCGGTGGGGCAATCCTCAGGTGTATAGAGCTGGAACTGCAAATGATCAAATGTTTTTTGGACAACATGATGCTAGATGGATTAAATCAGGATGTCCTGGTGAAGGATATATTACTGTTTTTAATAACGGTTTATTCCGTTTAAAATTATCATATTCATCTGTTGATGAAATAGTACCACCAGTTGATGAAAATGGTAATTATTATTTAGAACCTGGTTCTGTATATGGTCCAAAAGAACCTATTTGGAATTATACTGCAGAAAATCTATCTGATTTTTATTCTCCTATAATTGCAGGAGCTCAACGACTTCCAAATGGAAATACACTCATTTGTAATGGATACTCAGGTATCTTCTTTGAAGTAACTATAGAAAAAGAAATTGTCTGGAGTTATAATAATCTATATCCAAACTTAATTAATAATAAAGTTACCAATATCAATCGTTATCCACCAGATTATCCGGGTATTGGTGATATTACTAAGATTCAACCTAATGAAGACGATGAAGTTAAACATCCTCGAATATCAAATCTTTTAAACTTTAATATTAATTTAAAAAATAATCTTTTTTTGCGTTTTTTAAAAAATAAAGTTACAATGCTAAATTATTAAAATAATTAATCCTTTTTTCTAATCTCATAAAAATAAAGAATAATTCCATTTAGAAATAAAGCAGGGAGTAAAACAAATAAAGGTAAAAATTTTTGATCTTTTGGTATACCTTCATTAAAAATTATCTTATAAATATAATATATCATTGTTGGATATATTGGAATACCTGATGCAAGAAACCTGATTCTTAATAATTTTTTATCTCTTTTCTTTTTTCGGTATACAAAGATATACAGAACAGAAATTAAGATCATTGAAATCCATAAAAATATAATACTGATTAATGGAGAATTAGAAAATAAAAGCATAAAATACCAAATTAGAAGCGAAATTAATGCTAGTGACCCAAATACTATATCCTCTATTTCAATTTTCATTTAATTTTATAGATTATCTATTTTAATGTGATAAAAATTTGGATTTATTTTAATAATCAGTATTAATTTATGATGATTTGGTAAAAAATTAGGAAAAAATAATATAAACAAAGGATTCTATTAAATAATTATATTTTATTGGGGGAAAATTAAAATGGATAGTATAAGAAAAGGCACAATTTTTTTAGTTATTGCTTTATTTTTTGGGGTTTGTTTTTTACCCATCAGCATTGGAATATCTAATCCCGAAGAACTTGAATCTGTTGAAAACCAAGATATTATAACCATTGGAAATGAAGGTTCAGAATATTGGGCATTGCTTGTTGCTGTTGGTGTATATGCAGACGATCCCCAGCAGAATCGACCTCTTATGTTAGAAGAGGTAGATGATTTATATGAGGTACTTCTTCAATCTGAGGTATGGTCTGAGGACCATATAAGAGTTATAAAGGGGCAGGATGCGACAGTTTCAAACATTATATCTGGATTGCGTTGGTTGGATAAAATGGAAGATGATGATGATTTTTCTTTAGTATTTATAACCACCCATGGTTCTCCTCTTGGTTTTGACATACCACCTTTTGATGAGGAGGACGGAACCGATGAAATGCTTGTAAGTTATTGGGGATTTGCCTATCCTACTAGTTTTATTTGGGATGATGAATTGAATTTCCTTTTAAATCGTTTGGAATCTCAAGGTGTTTGTCTAATTGTTGATAGTTGCTATGCTGGAGGATTCAATGATCCACCTAATTGGAATATTTTAAATTTACTTCCTTTCCCAAGAAGTGAAAGTACGATGTCTTCAAAAGAATGGATGGAAGGTTTTCTAGAAGATGTTCGGGGACAAGGTCGAGTTGTATTAATGGCATCCTGCGAGGATGAGTTATCATATTCTGGCGGTTTTGCTCCATATTTAATTGATGGATTAAGAAAGTTTGCAGATAGCAATAATGATGATGTAATTTCTGCAGAAGAAGCTTTTTTTTATACAGAACCCCGAACATACAGACAGAATCCAACCATGTATGATGGATATGATGGCGAACTTCCATTAATTTACCTTACCGAATCAACAATAAACTCTGAAAATGAGAAAACCAGTAGTTCATTATTGAATATAGGTAGTTCACCTGAGAACTCGATTATCTGTGGATTTATCAAAGAAGCTGAGACAAATGATCCCATTGAGAACGCCTTAATTCACATAAGAGGACGTGATGATGAATGGGAATTTTTTGAAAATGAAACAACGACAAATTCAAATGGTTTTTATTGTATAAACGTTCCTCCGGGTAGATGCTCTGTAACTGTTTATGCTGATGGATATTGTGCTGATTACTCAGGACATAATGAAATTGATGAAAATGAAGTATTATGGATTAATTTCTCTTTGTATCCCCGTCCACCTGAAAACTCAGTAGTTTGTGGTTATATTACTGATGAGGAATCAGAAAATCCAATTAATAGTGCCTATATTAACCTATATTGGCAAGGAGAACAGGATCAGTTCTATCTAAACGAAACTATTTCTGATATTTCTGGATTTTATTCTATGAATGTAGCCGCTGGAGAAATAGATCTTGAAATTGAAGCAAGTGGGTATTTCCAAGAAGATTTAGATGAAATTATTATCTCAGATTATGAAACATTATGGTTTAACTTTTCTTTGATTCCACGTCCCGTAGAAAATTCGGTTGTTTGTGGATATATAACTGATAAAGAGACGGGAAATCCAATTAATGATGCCCAAATTGAATTTGAATGGATTGATATAATCTCGGGGCATGACTATGAAAATGAAACCCATACAGATTCATCTGGTTTTTATTGCATAAATATTGCCGCAGGTGAACTGTACCATGATATTCATAGATGGGGATATGACTATTATAATCCTTATCGTCAGGATAGCAAAGAAAATGAAGTACTATGGATGAATGTTACTTTGGAAGAAGAAAGAATTCAGGTAGATATTGCAAAACCCTTGCGAGCGTTCTATGTCAACAATAATAGAATAATGCCGTTCAATAAAGTAAGAATAATTGGAAAAATCGATATCGAAGCATATGTCTATGACGACTGGTTTGGACAAGGCGAGGTTGAAAGAGTAGAATTTTACATTGATGGTAATTTAAAAGTAACAATTTTTTCTGAACCTTATCTTTGGACGTGGAATGAAAGAAAAATTGGAAAACATACAATAAAAGTAATTGCCTATGATTTCCAAGGAAAAAGTGTAAGTAAAGAAATTGAAGTTAGAAAATTCCTATAAAATTTCAATGCAACTGCTAATGCTCTTTGACTTTAAAAAATTATTTTTTTTACATTTTTTAAAAATAATGTATTGTTCACATTACGTTTTTTAGAAAAGTACATAAACATCTAAAAATATGACCACTCTGGGGAGTTTATAATGAGGAGAGCAATCCTGATAGTATTGGGAATAATAATTTCTGTTGCAATATTATCATCTACTGTGAATGCAGAAGAAATTAGCTCATCAAGCACTGAAGTAAAAATAACCACAGATGAGGATAATATAATAGTAGAAGAAACAATAATTATACAGGGAACTTCTGAAGAATATATAGAAATCATTGATTTTTGGGTTCAAGATGGTGCTCTAGATGTAAAAATTTCTGTTGAAGCTCAAAACCTAGAATTTGAAACCTCAGATAACATTTACACAACTAATTTATCCACATTAGAAATCAAGGAGAATTCTCAACCAACAATAAAAATTACTTATAATCTCAATAAAGATAAAGATTATTTCCAAAAAGAAATAATTCGAAATACAAGCTCATTAAGGGTCACATTTGAGGGAAATATATTATATTCCAGTACTAATTTAATTTCAGGAACATCAGTTAATGTATATTTATATCAACCAACAGCTACAGAAACAAATCTTAATTGGTATTTAACATTAGGAATAGTATTACTAGTAGTACTACTAATTATTGTTATACTTTATACAATTAGAAAACCTAAACCTACAAAAATAAAAAAAAGAGCAATTGAATCTGAAGAGCTTCTTTCAACAAAAAAGGCTCTACTTATGTCTTTGTTAAAAGATGTTGAAAAGCAGCATAGATCTAAAGAAATCTCAGATGATACTTATCATAAGCTAAAAGAGCATTACAAAAACGAAGCTGTTGCAACAATGAAAAAACTTGAAGATATTACTTCAAAAGTCAAATAAACTTTGTTGCATACTTTCAGATTTTTCTTCTTCATCTTCCTCTGTTAAATCAGTAGTGATAGGTTTTTCATATATAATTTCTGGAGAATTTAGAATATCCTTTAGTTTATGCTGGTGACTTTCACCAAGTAAATATTTAATCTCAGACTCAGTCAGATCAAGTTTATTTTTCATTTTAATTGCAAAATATGTATTGTTCCTAAACATATGAGTAAAATAAGATAAAAGGAAACTCCTGTTTTTAGATTTAGAGCAATGAGAAATACTATTGAGTTTTCCAAGAATTAAATCTCTAACTTCTAATGTATTTCTAAACTCTTTTCTTTCTCTTAACCAAGTGGGAAAGTTATAGCTATCATTTGGATAGTTATGGGTTTTTGCGGTAGCAACACCACCATTCATCAAATCACATGCATAGGACCATAAAGCATAATTTTGTCTTTGAGCGGTTCTACCAAGAAACAAATCTGCTTTTGACAATGCTTCATATCCATTAGCAAGATCACCTGAGTCCAGATATTCTCGGGGAAGGTTTTCATTTATCCATAATATTACAAGCTTTGGATCTAAATCTAGATGTGACAGGCTTTGCCTAATTGATTTAATATTTCTTGTTTTAAACACATCTCTTAATGCATTGAAAATATCCTTATCTCTATCTCTATAACCTAAAACATTTAGAGATTTAATATCAACAAGAGTTTTATCAAGACAGATTGATTGCAAATCATTTATTGCTGAACGAATATCTCCCTTACTTCTATCTGCAAGAGTTTTTAATACAGTCTGATCAACATTTATCCCTTCTTTCAGACAAATCTTTCTTAATAAGTTAAAAACAATGCTTGAATAAGGATTATAGAATTTTATATGCTTGCACATAGACTTTAAGGTTTCACCACTACCTTTTGTTAATGCATAGTAATCATTTACTATCAAAATTATTGGTTGATAGGTTAATTTTATAGTATCAATAATTGCTTTTTTTCCACCTTTGTCACTTAAATCATCTATTTCTTTATTTGAGCTATCAATTTTTTCATAAAGATTATCTGCTTCATCTAGAATTATTAACTTTCTACCACCATTTTGTGATGAGACAAATGATCCATCATCAGAAAAAGTTTCATTTATAGCTCCAAAAGTTGCAACATTTTTAATTTTTACAGCATTTCTTGCATCAGAAGTATTAAGCTCTATTGGAATCCATCCAAAGTCATTAGCAAGTGCAATTGCACTACTAGTCTTTCCAGTACCAGGTTTTCCAGATAATATTACTGCTCTTTTTTTTGGGATACCTGTATTCCATGAGGTTGCCCATTTTGTAAGTTCAATTAAGGCTTTTTCGTTTCCAACAACCTCATCAAGGCTTTTTGGTCTATAATCTTCTGTCCAGTCCCCCATAATAAAATATATAATAAATCCTGCATATTTTAATATTTGTTTTTCTGTTGCATAACCTTTTTATCAGAAAG
>DAOVGR010000003.1 GCA_030672305.1 Thermoplasmatales archaeon
CTAATCCATATATCATCTTCTTCAGGGTCATATGTAATAAATGTATATTCGTATTCAACACCTGCCTCGCCATGTGTTGGTCCATCAATCTCAGGAGGTTCTTGTTCATTTCCATTTTCATATTTAATTATTTTAAATTCATCTATATATCCATCAAAATAATCTGTTAAATAATGAACATTCACACCCATATTAGCTTTTGTATACTCATCGTTTTCAATATTATAATAATAGCTAGTCATGCTATTATCAAAAATATCATCAACATAAAGTGTTACAGTTGGATTTGTGGATATACCATTGTGGTAATATTCAGCATGATGCCATTCCCCATCATTATATGAACCAGTGGAGTATAGAGTAATACCCAAATACGACGCTCCAATTAATTTAAATAATAATGAACCGTTAGGAACTAATTCGATTTGAAAATCTGGATTAAATCCCCATGGGGCAGTTGCAGAATAAATATGACCTTTGCCTGTTGATTTGAAATAAAATGATATTATATAATCATCAGTTTTATTGAACATTATCTCTGCTGAATGTGAGCTAAAATTAACATAATCATCTACTCCATCAAAAACCAGGGCACAACCTGAATAGCCACTAGTAGTCCATGTAGCTCCATATATTGTTCCATTATAATGAGGACTGGAAGAATCCACTAAAGTGATTCCACTGCATTTATCTGCCTTCCAATAAGCATTGATAAAATCATCATTTAAAGGAGAACTCTCAGGAGCTTCCTTTACTGATTGAATGCTTGTTTTGTTATCATATCCATTAATGCTTGGTGCAACAACTGCTCCAACAAACAAAACGATTATTCCAATTACCAGCGTTTTATAAATCAAACCACTCTTATTTTCCATATTTTCATACCTCCTCCAATATTATCATCAGATAGTGGATATTTAAATGTTACAATCTATATATCATATGGTACTTTTGCAGGACGCCAATCAAATTTGATCCAGGGGATTATTTGGAAAATAGGAAATCCGTAGTAAGAATCAAATCCACCAAAGATCCATCGCGAACCCCAGATAACTTTCGGCCCAAAACCAAGATACGGCTTCCAATAATTCCTAAAAAATACGGTCCCCAATATCACCTCAAATGCAGCGTTTCTCTCATTTTGCATAATATTATTCGATTTAACTAGATTGAATGCACTTAAGAATATCTCTAAGCCAATCCGTGAATTGTTTCTAATAACATTTTTTGAAATGAGATTGAAAGCCCCACCAATAATAACTATCCCTTCAGAATTATTCTCAATAACGTTGTTCCTGACTATGTTTCCAATCCCGTTTAAGTAGATACCACCATATGAGTTAAAACGAATACTATTCCCTATGATTTTATTTCGTGTGAAGGCAAAGTATGTTTCTACACCAATCCCATAACTGTTAAAGTCGATATAGTTGTAGGAGATAGTATTCATATTACAACTTTCAAGAAAAAAAACCCCTAATATATTAAATTGAAGTGTAGTGTTCGTCAGAAGACAATTATCTGTATTTATGAATTCAACTCCTACTGTAGCATGTGAAAGATCAAGATTTTGCATCTTTATACGATTACATCCTACAAGTATAATTTGACCAGCAGACTCATCCTCAATAATCATATCACTTTCGTTTTCTAAATAGAGTAACGCCTTGCCATTGACACTGTTTCCAACGATAGAATTTGGATACGCATAATCAACGAGATACAGTCCATTATTTAAAAATATATTATTGGAAATCATATTGGTTCTTGCATTATTGAGTTCAATACCGAACTCATTGTCTGTTAAATGATTTCCTGAAAGAGTACTGGTATCAACATGATAGAGCTCAATACCAGAAATTCCATCTCGAATCTCATTATTTGTTATAGAGCAGTTGGTACAATACGCTAAGTGAACCCCCCAATGACAACCAATAATTATGGTATCTGTAAGTGTAACATTTTCTGTGAAGGAAAGATCAACACCATATGTCTCATCGGTTGAGCTACAATGATTGAGAAGAGTGAAACCTTTAATTAAAATATTGTCATGATTATAAATATCTATTGTCGTTTGGCTTGAAGAATTAATGATTGTAGTAGTCTTATTTTCACCAATTAATCGGATTGACTTACGGATACGAATATTTTCCATATAGGGGGCTGATTCATCAAAAACAAATACAGTATCTCCAGGGTTTGCATCATCTATTGCATCCTGAATACTAGTATAATTATTAGGACCACTACCACCGACATATAAGATATTTCCATTAGAAATGGGATTTAAATATTTCTTTTCTATATTGATTCCAGTTGATGGATATGCACACATTCCAAACAACAAAATGATTATTCCAATAACCAGCGTCTTATTAAATAAAACCAAGGTTTTTTGCATATTTTCTTGTCCTCCCTCATATTTTACATCCAGTTGTGGATATTTAAATGTTACAATAACCAACATATTAGTATATTTTATACTTATTTCATTTTCAATAAAAAAGATTAATTGAAGGGGGTCTAGATCTAAGGGAGGAAGGAAAGAACGAAAAAGTAGGATTATCCTAAAAATTCATACTTACTTCCAATCTAAACCCCCATTATAATATTGTGTTTCCTGTGATAAATATTTTTCCATATGAACAGTAGTTCAAGGATAAAAAAAGTAGAAAGAGAGAGTTTTTAGTCTTAATCATACTATAATGTTAAAAGAAGTATTATTAGTCCAATTGAGCTTTGCACCCTTATTCAGATCTGCACCCATATTATTAATTTTGCACCCAAATTAGTTTATTAAGATAGAATTTGAGTCGTTAATTTTGTTTATCATTTCACTCATTTTTTTCATTCCATTCAAAATAATTTTACTCTCTTCTTTTTTTCTCAGCTTTTTCCTCTTTCTTCTTCTGTTTCTCCTCTGCTTTTTCTTCAAGATGTCTCTTTTCTCTTGCCATTCTGCCTTGTAAAGCCCTTACCCTAGAATCCATAGATCTGATTTTCTCTTCAATTTGCTTCTTTTTGATGTTGAACTCTGCTCGTGTAATCTTATGAGATTCACATTTAACTCTTAAACTCTCGATTTCCACTCTTTTTTTCTCAATGTTTTTTTCCAGTTTAGCAATGTTTTTTTCTAACCTTTTTATAAAACTCATGTTTTCACCTTATTTACAATAAGATATAGTGATTATGTATTTAACTTTCAAGAATTAATTGGTCTCCCCTTTGACAGAAGACACCCTGTTAAAAGTTTTCCATTGTATTGTGTTTGGTGACATCAATACATAAATCAGAGGAGACCACAATCAACATGGTGTTGTTTTTTTATAAGGTTTTGTAACCCGAACAAACAACAATTAAACAAAAAAAATAGGAGGAGCGGGGGAAAACCATTTTAGGACTACTTTAGAGGTTTGATATAGGTTAAAAAAACTCTTCCCCCACAAGTTATTCCTCAATAATTATAACCTTTTGTTGAAATAAAAAGATTTTGGTTTAACATTAGGCATAAGATTGTTAAATTTAATAAAAAAGAGTTGTTATTTTTAAATTGACTCAAAAAATGGGCAATTTTCTGGGCATTCATAAATCCATTCTGATTTATTTTTACCAGATAAGCACCTATGTTTTTTTCTAAAAACTCTCTCTTTACCAACCTCCATCACTGATAAGCCTAAATATTTACAATTAGTATTAAATGTCATTTTTTTCCTCCCACATTTATTTTTATATTATGTTCTATGATGTATAATTTTCAATTTCTACATTTAACTTCATCTTTCTAAAAGTAACAGTAGGAGTAGCAGTTAATGCATATTCTAATCTATTATCTTTACTTTCTGCAATAATTATTCCTTTTACTTTTTGGTTTTTTTTTCACAGGTTTTTATTTAAACAACCCATATATCGTA
>DAOVGR010000072.1 GCA_030672305.1 Thermoplasmatales archaeon
ACCTTTACAGGGTACACCCTAAGCGGTGTGCCGCGTGCGACAAAAAAAAGAACGTTTAGCTAATCAAAAATAGGACGGCTTTTCATCTGCAGGCCTTACACTATCGTTTCAGTCCATGCAGTATTCTCAGCCGTAAAATAATAAACAGTAAAAAAGACTTAAGTTAGTGAAAAATTTATAATTCAATAAAGTTTTTTTATGAAGATAATAATGCATGTCTCAAATTGGGCCCGTGGGGTAGCTTGGCATCCTTCCAGCTTGGGGTGCTGGTAACCCGAGTTCAAATCTCGGCGGGCCCACTTATTTTAAATAAAAAATTAGATGCTTTTTGTATTTTCGTAGATAATTATCGAAAACCATATAACACAATTATTACATACAGATAATTGGTGATGAGGATGCAGAAAACCTTGTTTGATTTTCTTGAGGAAAACGAAGATATAGATGATGTTAAGGAAAAAATCGTTAATACATAAAATTATTTTGTTATAGTTGATGTATAATACTATAACTTTGGTATTTTGTTTTTACGAAACCGCCATAATGCCATTGTAAATAAGATACCAAAAGTGACAATAAAAGCAATAGCGATAAATTGTAACGCCGGATCATGAACTACTGCAAATATAGATTGTGGTAAAGAGGATATTTCATTACCCAAAGGTTCTGTTCCATCTTTAACACCATCTATAATTTGTTCCCCATAAGTAAAAGTTTTTCCATTTAAAGATGTCCATTCAATTTTAGCATCAGATATGGCATTTCCAAAGGCTCCTTTTAAACCAATATTTGTATTTAATGTATTAGATAAATCTGATACTGTTAGATTTTGTAAAGGCACTTGAGCAATTGGTGCTTTTATAAAGCGTGGATCTGCTAATTGAATAATTGAATCTGAATCTTCAGCTGCTAACAATGTCATTTCACCAGTTTCAATAAATGGTTTAGCCACTGCTACAATTTTTCCCTTAATAAATTGAACTAAAAATACTATCCCTAAGAATAATGATAAAAATGTTGTTGTAAATAATACTACAATCCTTGAATTTTCAGGATGTAATAATCCCTCACCTTTCCAAGTAAGTTTGTAGTATACCCATTTATGACCTTCTCTTTCTTTCTTTTTAACAAGGCCCGCTTCTGCTAATTTTGATAAATGTTCATGGAGAGTTGCTTTGTTGAGTTTTGTTGCTTGACTGATATCTTTTAATCCCATCTTGTTTCCATCTAGAGTTCTTAAAATATCTAGTCTAGTGTCTGACGCAAGAGCCTTAAATGTATTCATATCTAGTGTAATTTTAGGCATTAATATAATATACTTAATATGATATGATTTAAAAAATATTTCTTTTTGTTCGGAAATTTCCGAACAATTGGAAAATTTGATATCTAAATCTGCTGGTTATATAAAAATATAAATTACTAATTACTATACTTAAATCGCATGAACAAAAATGAATTAATAAAATTACTTAAGGAATGTGGAGCAATAAAGTTTGGGAGATTTGTTTTAACATCGGGAGCAGTTAGTGACTATTATATAGATATTAAAAAAGCAAGTACAAATCCAAATGTTTTAAAAAAAATTGCAAGTGAAATGTCAGTGTATACTGAAGGATATGATATTCTTGCAGGTATGGAACTTGGAGCAGTTCCATTGGTCGTAGCATTATCATTAGAAACAAATATTCCATTTGTAATAATTAGAAAAGAAAAAAGAGAACATGGAACTAGTAAACAAATTGAAGGAGATGAAGTTAAAAACAAAAGAGTATTGATAATTGAGGATGTTACTACAAGTGGAGGATCTGTAATAAAATCTATTAATACAATCCGACAAAATCAAGGGATAGCAGATGAGGTTTTAGTAATTGTTGATCGGGAAAGTGGAGCAGAAAAAAAGCTTCAAAATCTTGATGTAAATTTTATCCCGCTTTTGTCTGTTAGCGATATATTAAAAAATTAAAAATAAGGTAATTTTAAAAAAAAAGTGTAGAGTTAAATAGCAAAAGAGTATTTGAAAAAATTCCGGGAGGTTCATATATTTGAATATATTAGTGGTTGGTGGTGGAGCTAGAGAGCACGCTATTTGTGATGCAGTATATCTTTCAAAAAACATCGAACTTTTTTCAGTAATGAGCAATTTAAATCCAGGTATCGGAAAGCTTTCAAAAGATTTTTTTCAAGAAAAAGAGACAAATATAGAGAAAATTGTCAATTATGCAAGATTAAAAAATATTGATATTGTTTTAATTGGTCCTGAAGCCCCGCTTGAAGTAGGTATTGTAAATGAGCTAAATAAAGCAGGAATAGAATCTTGTTCACCTACTAAAGAAGCTGCAAGAATTGAAACAGATAAAGAATGGATGAGAAATCTTCTTAAAAAATACAATATTCCTGGCCAATTAAAATGTGAAACTTTTACTAATATTGAAAAGGCAAGAAAATTTATCGATAGTTTAAATGGTGAAATTGCATTAAAACCAATTGGACTAACTGGTGGAAAAGGAGTTCGTGTTTCAGGTGATCATTTTAAAACCATAAATGACGCTTTAAAATATGTTAAAGAAGTAATTGATAACAAAATCGGTGGGGAAGCAAAGATTTTAATTGAAGAAAAGGCTGTTGGTGAAGAATTTACTTTACAAGCTTTTTCAGATGGAAATACAATATTACCTCTTCCAGCAGTTCAGGACCATAAAAGACTTCTTCCTGAAGATAAAGGTCCCAATACTGGTGGAATGGGTTCTTACTCATGTGAAAATGGTCTTCTACCGTTTTTATCTAAAAGCGATTATGAAGAAGGTGCTGTAATTCTACAAAAAATTATTGAATCATTAAAAAAAGAGGGTTGCAAATATATAGGACCTATTTATGGACAATTTATGCTAACTATAGATGGACCTAAAATAATCGAGATAAATGCTCGTTTTGGTGACCCAGAAGCAATGAATGTATTGCCTTTATTAGAATCAGATTTCGTTGATATATGTAAAGCTATGATTGATGGAAATCTTAATACAATAAAACTAAAATTAAAAAAGAAATCAACTGTTTGTAAGTATGTTGTACCTGAAGGGTATGGAGTAAAAAGTATGGTTGGAAAAAAAATTTATATAGATGAAGAAAGTATAAAATCAACAGGTTCAATGCTCTTTTATGCTTCGGTTAATAAGGATGATGCTCTTGTAAAAACTACTTCGTCTAGATCTTTAGCGGTGGTTGGAATATCTGATACACTAAATAATGCTGAGAATATTTGTGAGGAGGCTTTACAATATATAAAAGGAGATCATATCTTTATAAGACATGATATTGGCAAATCCAATCTCATCGAAAAACGAATTAAACATATGATTGAACTTCGTGGAATGTAAATATGAAGGAAGAAATATTTGTCTATTTTATTGGGACTGCCGGATCAGGAAAATCAACATTAACTTATAATTTTCAACAATGGATGAGTCTAAGAGGACTTGATGCTATTACTGTTAACTTGGATCCTGGAGCTGAAAATCTTCCCTATGAACCAGATGTAGATATACGAGATTGGATATCATTAAAAGAAATAATGGATTCTTATGGTCTTGGGCCAAATGGTGCACAAATAGCTTGTGCAGATATGATTGCTTTAAACACTTCAGATATCAAAAAAAGTATAGAAGCATTTAAAACAGATTATATTTTAATGGATACGCCTGGCCAATTAGAACTATTTGTATTTAGAGAAGCAGGAAAATATATAATAAAATTCTTAAATCCAAATAGATCGATTATTGCATACCTATTAGATCCATCTTTAGCAAAAACTGCGTCTGGTTTTGTTTCTCAGCTTTTATTATCAATTAGTACAAATTTTAGATTAGGTCATTCACAAATAAATATTCTTAGTAAAGCTGACATGCTTTCAAAACAAGAATTAGAACAAATCAATAGCTGGTCTGATGATACAGATAATTTGAATGATGTAATTATGGGTGAAGAAGCATCAATTTATAGAGAAATAAGTGAAGGAATACTTCATTTAATATCTGAATTTGGTACCCAAAGTAAATTATATCCAACTGGAAAACAAGACTTCTATGGTATTGAAGATATCTATACTCAAATTCAATTACAATTTGAAGGTGGAGAAGATTTAATGAGTGATTAATATAAATTAAAAATTCAATTGTTTACTCTTATTTTATTTACTATTTGAATTTCTTTTTTAACTAATTGAAATCCTCCATTGATTTTAAATGCAATAATTTTTCCAGAAATAAACTCTTTATTTTTACAGACAATTAAAGGAGCAATAAATCTCCTCGAATGACCATATTTTAACCTAGGAATATGAAATGGAATAAGAACTAATGTCCAGACTCTAGTTGGATTATCATTATTATCTAATATTTGTATTTTAAAAATTTGTGTTTCATTAACTTTCTCAGGAGCTTTAATTATAAATCTATCATTTGGTTTTATAGCATTTAAAACATCAATTCTTCCGTTACCTTGAGTATTAATATCATATCCAATATCTTTTGATGAATGCCTTAAAACTTGTTTAATATCATCTGTATCAAATTCAGGGGCATCTTGCTTAATTAAAGCAGCTGCACCGGCTACATGAGGGGTAGCCATTGATGTTCCACTATTAAGTTCATAACCACCAGTATTTTTTGTACTTTTAATACTTACACCTGGAGCTACAATATCTGGTTTTTCAATAGAATTACTATTCCATTCAACTGGTCCTCTAGAGCTTGTGGATGCTATTATATCGTTTTTATTTGTAGAACCCACACATATCGATCTACGGGCACATCCTGGAGAAGTAATTGAATTTGATTTTGGACCTAGATTTCCAGCAGCAACTACAACAGTAACACCTGCATTCACAACATTGTCTAATATTTGACATAAACTATCATCGGGATTTCCTGGTATTTTAGTACCAAAACTTAACGAAACAATATCTACCGGATCAGAATAATCTCCATCATTATTTGGATCTAAAGCTCTAATCATTGCATCATAATAAGATGAAAAATTGCCTTCTCCATTATGATCTAGAATCTTGAATGAATAAAACTTTGCATCAGGCGCTACTCCAACATATTGATAGTTAGACTCTATTCCTTTACCAACAGCAATACCTGTCACATGTGTACCATGGCCATTATCATCCATTGGATCGGTGTCATTATTTACAAAATCGTAACTACCTTCAAGGATATAATTGTCCTTCAAATCAATATGATTATAATCAACGCCGGTATCTAGAATAGCAATTGTTATTCCTTGTCCGGTTAAAGTTTTTCCAAGGTCGTCTTTTATTTCCCAAACATCATCAGCATTTATTAAAGGTACAGATTTATCCAATGTTGCATAAATTTTATAATTAGGAAAAATATCTTTAACATTAGGATGTTTTTTTATCTTTACTACAAGATCTTCTGAAATTCTTTTAATAGATATTCCATTAAATAAATCATAATATTCTCTTAAAAATAGGCCATTTAAATTTCTATCAATATCAAGTATTGCTAAAATATCTTTCTTTGTATTTCTATGAAGTGATATAAGTTTTTCTTTGTATTCATGAATTTTTTTTGAAATAAAGGAAGTATTTACTTTCTCAGTTAAATTTAAAAAAATATTTTTTGCAGCTAATTTCAGTCTATTTATAAAACTAAATACCGGTTCATCATTTAATTGTATAATATATTCATCAAAATTTAGCTCTGTTTCTTCAATACTGCTTTTTATTTCATTATTAACAATTTGTGTAGCAACCGAATTAATATTAAATATAGAAGTAAAAAATAGGATTATAATTAATATAACAAGTAATTTTCTAAATTTCATAATATCATTTTAATTAATAATTAGTAATTAATTATTTATTAATCTTATTTGTCAAATCTTGCCGTTTTTAATTCTTTTGATAATAAAACAACTCTAGAATCAGATCTCTCCATTATAAACTCATAACTTAAATTTTTAGCAAGTGCCTCTCCAAAATTATGAATACTAATATGCGAAGGCATATTTGATATAGTCATTCTTTTTCTGGAATATCCCACGAAAACGTATCCTTTGGTTTCAATAAATAATGGTGAAGCTTTCTTATCTAAAATAGTGTATTCATTTAGATGATGAGAGTTCATATTCCAACCATTAACAAGAGTATGGCGTATTACAGTTCTTGTATCTAAAGAAGGCAGTAATTCTAATGTTTGATTTATTTTTTCCCAACCATCTGAAATTAATGGAGAGCAAAGTTTTTTATAAACTTCTTTGTTCGGGGCAACAATTGAAATATATAGTTGTTTTGGTAAAGGATCAAGATTTTCTAAAACCTTAGGATTAGTTCCATTTGAAACTAAAAAAGTTGTAATTCCTCGTTTATGACAAATTTCAAAAAATTCACCGAGTTTCGGATAAAGTGTTGGTTCTCCAGAAAGTGAGCATGCAAGCATATTTGGTTTATTTGCTTCTTTCCATTTTTTTTCATCGCATCGTTTATCTCCTTTAAATCCAGTTATTAATTTTTTTTGAGTTTCAATGGATTTATCTAAAATATATTCTGGTTCATCAATTATCTTGAATTCTTTCTCAGTAAATCCTTGATGTCTCCAACAAAATAAACATAAATGGTTACATTGATTAATTGAGGGCGTCATTTGTAAACAGCGATGAGATTTTATTCCATAGAATGATTGTTTGTAACATTCCCTATTATATAACAAACTTTGCCTCATCCAATGGCAAAGTTTTACTCCAGAATGATTTCCAACAATTCCATAATGTTGTTTTTCAAGTATCTTATGAAATTCTTTTTTCATTTAATTACTAATTTAACGATATAATTTTCTTTTATATTTATTGTGATTCTATTCTTTAAATGTCTCCTAGTTTTTAAATTTTGTACTTAAAGAAATTAATAATAAATTTATTTCAAGAAAAAGTTATATATTTCTAAAAGAAATTATTATAAATAAATAGACTATAATTGAACATGTTTATATAATAAAAGATATATGCTTTTAAATTAAATACATATATAAGATATAAACACAAGTCGGGGGAATTAAATGATACATATTAGAATTAAATTAAAGAATTTTATTTCAGTTTTAATTGTCGTAATATTATTAGCAACTGTCATTTTGCCATTTGGACTTGCAACTGATGTTTCACATATAGTTGGTTTTGATAAAGGACCCTCTTTTATATCGGTTATACCTTTGAAAAAAACAATATTTGTAAATTTTGATTCTGAAAAATTAATTGATGATTATTCCTATCTTGCTGCAGTTCCAACAGCTGTATTTAATGCTGAAGGTAATTTGTATTCATATCCACTTTTATTTTATCAAGATGAATACGAATATGAAGAGGATATGAAACGTAGTTTGAATGCGTATCAAGGTTTAGATTATTTTATGCAAGATTGGAGCAAGTTTTGTAATGATAGATTTGATGAAGTTACCCTTATTAATGTTGAGAAAAACAAAGTTGATCATTGGGGAAATTCAAAAACTTACACAACAATTAATGCAGATAATCCATTTGATATAGCAAATGAAATTGCCTTAAATGACTGGAGCTTTTCAAATAATGCAGTTATTGCAGTTATACAAGAAGAATATGAAAAACCATATGATATTACAAGTGAAGAGGTTAGTGGAACAATCCCTAGATATAAGACTGATCATAAAACATTGAAATTAGAACGTCCAGTAATTGGAATTGGTGCTACATATGAAGATTTTGAAATAAAAGATGAAAATTACAAATATATAACTACAAAAATGTCTTGGAAGGATAAAGAAGATTATGATTTACAATTATATGATGATCAACTAGGTATGGTTCAAGTTGCAATGGGAAGTTATGGAGATCCTTATCCTTATTCCGAAGTTGCTGCTTCATTTATTCATAATTATGGAAAATGGGAGGTAAGTATTAGTGCTGTTCCAAAAAAGAGTGTACCTGAAAACATGGGTAAGATGGAGTCAATGTATTATAGTTCTAAACTTGAGGATATAAATCCACTACCTCTATTTAAACAAAATACAATGGATGTTGAAATAGATCTGTTTCCGGGAACTGAAGTACAACTCATAGATACACCATTTGGATGTAGAGATGTAGATCTAGTCCTCAAATGGAAAGATCCTGGTGTTAATCTTGGTTTTACCGTACTTGATCCTATAGGCAATGAAATTTCATGTAGTGTATCAGAAAGCGAACTTTTAGAAGGAAAAATATCTGGAGATCAGACTAAAGCTAAGCTATCATTGGATGTGCTTGGTGAATGTAGAGAAGGAGAAAATTACAAAGTATGTGTATTTGCATTAGAAGAAATTAAAACTCCTGTTGATTTTACTCTTGAATATAACTGGCATCAGAACTTTTCAAAAATGGAAGGAGATTGTTTAGCATCTGCATCAAATGGTGCTGTTTTAGCAAGTGCACTTAATGCTCCCTTGTTATATTCTTTACCCTCAGGTTTAAATCAGGGCACAAAAGATATTCTATATAAGCTTGGGGTAGAAAATATTTATATTGTAAATATTGGTGGATATCTGGCAACCAATGGTAAAGAGAAGATAAAAGAGATTGGAAATATTAAAGGTAATTTTATTGAACCAAAGGATGTATACGATGAAATACGTGATATTACCGGACAGAATGATATAATTTTTTCAACAATTGATCCCTGGGATTACTGGTATATAAATGAACGAGTACCAGCTGGAACATACCCTGGTGCACTTCATATTGGACCTGCTTCATTAATTGCAGCTCATCATGGTAGTCCAGTAATTCTTGTTGATATTCATCCGAGATTATCACAGGCAATTACATATCCAACAGAATTTTGGCGTAAACAGGCAATAGTTAGATTCAATGAACCTTCTTCAGGAGGAATGC
Source organism: Thermoplasmatales archaeon (assembly GCA_030672305.1). Taxonomy (GTDB): domain Archaea; phylum Thermoplasmatota; class E2; order DHVEG-1; family DHVEG-1; genus SG8-52-3. The sequence continues at coordinate 8,929 of DAOVGR010000072.1, forward strand.
TTTTATCAGGAAGACGTGCATATGAATTTCTTGAGGATTATGGATTTGGAAAAATAGAAGAAGGTAAATCTGAGAGTCAAGATCATGAAATAATTATAACAGTTGCTGGTCAATTTGAAATTGGTATCCCTTGGGATCGTTCTTTTACGGGTGCTGCTCTTCCTGGACGTTTCTGGTCATCACCTGTTGATTCAGCATATTCGATCTGTAGAAATATTTTCTATCCTGCTTTGATATTTATTAATCCGGGGATGGAATCAAATAAACTAATTCAAGGTAGTGCTAGTAAAACAGACCTTATATTAGGTCGTCTTAAAAATCCAAGAGGTGTTAATCTAAATATTTATAGACCTATGGAAGAAGTTTTATTACAGTATCCTGTTCTTCAAACATATAATACCTACCAATATAGATTCAATGAAAGAGCTAGTAACCACTGGAATTTTCAATACACAAGAGCCGATGGAGTAACTCCATATGAGGAACCTTCACCAGATATAATTGATGATGGGATAATACCAACAAAATCTGGTGCATATTATCCTGATCAAAGTGAAACAGAGGTAATTCCATTCTATGCATTAAAGGCTGGTTATAGCAACATTTTTTCAACTAATTTTGAATATGTGATAAATAATCTCAACAGAGGAGTATTGATTTGGGTATTAAATAGTCATGGTGATTTTAATCATGGTGGAAATGTTGGAATGTGGAATCCTGACAATCCTTATGTTTATGAAGAGAATCCATGGAGAGCATATGAACCTGTGATGTATAAGCCTGGACATATTCGAACATATCTTCATTGGTTACCATACTATTACTATGATATGTTAAAAGGTGGATTAAATATTGATATACCAATACTTAAAACCCTATCAGCAATCAGGCCAATCAAACTCCAATTATTCCCAGAAACTGGTTCTACAGACAATCCTGATGTAGCAGCTATTAATCCACAACTTGTTTATATAAACAAAATTTGGAAACCTATTAGATCGATTATTCAAATGCATGATCTTTGGGGAGCGCAAGGTGTTATGATCTATAGAGATAGAATTTTAAGGCCTTTAAAATCAATATCTCAGGGCCTTCCATTAATAAATTGGTATGATGGAGATGGAAAGGTTACCATATCTCCAAGGAGTGGTTCAATGTTAACACAAACTCATTATACAGGAATTGATTTTGATGATGCTTTGGAAAATCTCCACTCTATGGGTGTAAATACAATCTCTTGTCTTCCAGCAACCACATATTTACACTTAACCTGGATGCGACATGGTTCTTCATATCAGATTATTGATCCATGGACAACAACAGATTGGGCTGCATCTTGGACCCAACTGATAATAAAAAGATTTGCACTAGGTGACACATTAGGAGAGGCATATGAAAAAGGAATGAGAGCTTGTGGTCCCCAGTTACTTGTTGGACAATGGTGGTGGGATATCTGGGAAAATGTGTGTCTTTTTGGAGATCCGAATCTCCATGTATATGTCCCTGATACTGAATTTAGTGATGAAAACAATTGGGAAAAACCAGAACTTCTAAGCTATGATGAAACTATAAATCTAAATGGCCATATGCCATTTGGTGCAACAAATTATCCACATAAAAAAGAAATAGAAACAAAGACACCTTATATATTGATAATCGGAATTATTGTAATAATTTTATTAATTATTGTAGTTGGATTATCATTATCACCTAGAAAGAAGAAATAGAATTACAAATATTTAAAAATTAATCATATTTCCTCTTTCAAAATTTTATTTTCTAATCCATAAATATTACATAATTTATCTATATTGTTCTTAATCTTAGAAATATATTTAATATCAGGAAAGTAACTATTATGATACAATTTCTGATATTTTTCAATTAGAGTTGGATAGTAATTTTTTAGAATATTGAAATAGCATAATTTTTGATTCCCTTTTAGTTCTAAATATTTATATAAAAAATACTTTGCATCATAATCTTTTGCTGATTTGATTATATCATTTACTTCTTCATCAGTAATATATGGAAGAATTGGTATATCTGCAAGACCTGCTTTAATGCCTGCTTTAGAAAGCTTTTCAATTGTTTGTAGTCTTGTTTTTGGTAAAGGTACGTTTTTTTCAAAAATCTTTGAAATATAATTATTTATTGATGTCAAACTTAATGTTACTATACAGTCTTTAATCTTTGATAATATTTCTATATCTCTAATTATTAAATTTGATTTAGTAAGTATATGACAAGCAAAATTATTCTCTTCAATTATTTTTAATAAAGCTCTAGTAATTTTTGTTTGTTCTTCAACTTTTTGATAAGGATCATGGACTGATCCAACAATTATAATTCCTTGATCTAAATATTTTAGTTCCTTTCTCAGTATATCTGCGGCGTTTGTTTTAATATATATTGTTTTATCAAGCGAAGAGTCACAATATAGGCAACCATATTCACAATTCTGATAAGGATCAATCGTGTAATTTCCTGCAAAAAGTGTATCTTTTTTAGTGATTTTATTAATTAATAAATTAACTTTTATTTGCTTATACTGCATATTTACATTTCCACAGGTGCAACAATTCCAAGGATATTGAGACCATTTTTTAAAACAATTCTTGTTGCATTAACTAATGAAAGCCTTGCTTTTCGTATATCAATATTTTTTTCAGGTAAAACTGGGCAATCTCTGTAAAATTTGTTAAATTGAGACGCTACTTCAAATAGATAAGCTGGTATACTGTGTGGCTTACAACCTTCACAAGCTTCTTCAATTATTATTGGAAATTTAGCTAAATTTTTAATAAGGTTTTCTTCTGATACATGAGTTAATAAGGTCGCATCAATATCCCTTATTTCATCTTGTTTTTTTGAGAGAATACTACATGCTCTTGCATGTGAATATTGAATAAATGGTGATGCATTTCCTTCGAAATTTAATGCTTCTTCCCATTTGAATTCCATATCTTTCTCAGGTTGTACTTTTATTATATTATATCTTAAAGCGCCGATTCCAACAATTTCTGCTATTTCTTTCATTTTCTTTTCTGAAAGTTCTTTTCCTCTTCTTTTCTTTACTTCGTTATAGGCAAGATTAATACATTCATCAATGAGTTCGTCAATATATACAACCCTAGCATGCCTAGTGGACATTTTACCGCCAGGTAATGAAACAAATGAGTAAAAAATTACTTTTGGAATTTTTTTTGCTTTTATTAATTTTAATGCAATTTCTACCTGTTTTGATTCAAGTTTGTGATCTTCTCCAAGCACATTTATTAGGATATCTGCATGATCTGCTTTCCATAAATGATAGGCAATATCTCTTGTTGCATACAATGTTGTACCATCTTTTCTTAAAAAAAAGAAATTTGTATTCCTTCCTTTAATTCCAAAAGGTTTCATATCTAGGTAATAAGCTCCTTCCTCCACTCCACAATATTTCGATTTCTTTAATTTTTCTACAACATTATTTGTACTGTTATTCTTAAGAAAATTAGATTCAGGTATATAATTATCAATTGTTATATTAATACGTTTCAAACTATCATTTATTCCTTCTAAAACAGGTGCATAAGCTTTATGAACTAGGTCAATTGTTTTTTTATCTCCTTCTTCACTTTTTTTAACAATAATTCCAATCTGTTTTGAAATTTCTTCATCTTCTTTTAATAACTTACTTCCAACTTGGTAATATCCAACTGTTTTATGATCAGGTTTATTATAATTAGGTTTAGGAATTTTCTTAGAATCTAAATTATTAACTCCCCAAGCAAGAATTGCTACTTGTTTCCCCATATCATCAAGATAAAACTGCGACTCAACATTGTAACCTGCAGTCTTAAAAATCCTAACAATTGTATCTCCAATAATTGGATTTCTTGCTCTACCTACATGTAATGGTCCATTAGGATTTGCAGAAGTATGCTCCACGATTACTTTCTCTTTCTTTCTTTCAAGATAACCATAATTTTCTTTTTTCTCAAAAATTGATTTAAAAAAAGAATTTTTAAAAATGTCATTATCTAAAAAGAAATTTACGTATGCCCCTTTAACAACAGTTTTTTTGACCCATTTACTTTTTTCAAATTTTTTTACAATATCATTTGCAATTTCATTTGGTGATTTTTTTACTTTTGAGGTAAATGAAAAACATGGAATAGCAAAATCTCCTAAACCTATTGGAGGAATTTCAAGTTTTATATCTCCTTTATATCCTGATTTTAATAGAGTAGATTCTAATTTTAATAAAATTTCTTTTCTTGCTATATAAAGAGGATAACTCATATAATCTTGAAATTAAAACTATGTTTAAATGTTTTGCACAAAAAGAAGAAAAAAAAATTGTTTTACACTAGTAAACCCAAAAGCGCTAAAATCATTAGTATTACTGGTACAACAAATGATATTTTATGTTCTATTGGTTTAATCTGGAAATCGGGAATATTTAGTTTATGTTCTTTTAGATATATAATTGGTAGTATAACTAGAACCATAGCAATTGAAGTAGAAAGTAAATGCCAAAACATGAATGGAAGTGCCTTTGTATAACAAAGTACAAGACCCCCCCAGGTATGAGTATACCATCCACCTAACCATGTCCCAAAATTAGTCCAGATGTCATATAATAATATAGCTCCTATGCCTAATCCAAAAATTCTTGGAATATGTGTTAGTGTGAGGCTTTTTTTCTTCTTTATAAAGTATCCAATTAATCCTAATATTGCAAAACCGGACCATGTAAATATCGCAATCCAATTATTTCCAATCACAAAATCTGTTATTATCATAACGGAAATAGGAACAATGAATGTATAATATCCACCTAAAAGGATTCCACTAACGAGCGAAATTATCGCGACAATAAAGAATAAGTCTAACATAAACATTGGTTGGGTAATTCCATTTACTGTAATGTAAATTGATGGAGATCCTGGAAGATTATTATGTAAAAGAATTCTAATTATTGATCCAATTGTTATTAGAAAAACAGCTAGCATTATTCTATTATTATATTTGAAATTATTTTTTATCATTTTAAACCCCTTTTCCAAATATCATTTCTATTTATTAAATTTCTTTTTTATCTTAAAAATTTTCAAACTTCCATTCAACTAAATCTCCATCACTTAAATAAACTTTATCTGCACTATCTATAGCAAATTGCTCATTTACATAAAATAACCACCAATATCCATCTTCTCCATGATTATATTTTTTATCGTTATATGATATTGATTCGATTTCATAACTTCCACTTTCTTCATTAGTTCCAACAATTATTTCTCCAATTTCTTCAACTTCAAGAAGAAAATCAAATACAGTTGAATTTTCTACTGTAAAAATGTTTGAATAATTCGTTCCATCTCCAAAATCAATCTCGATTGTTGCAGTAATTTCACCTGTTAATTTATTTGGAGGTTCAAATGTAATAATACCCGCACTAACTCCAACAATAAATAAACCTATTACAATAATTAATGGAAAAATTATCTTTGATGCATAGATCAGATTATTTTTAGTTTTTGAATTCATAATAATGTAAAATATGACAAAAGATTAAAATCTAACAAATTGGATAACGATCATTACCTAAATGAGTAACATTAAACTATTTCGAGCTTTGAGTAGTTCGACAAGAATTTCTATTCTAGAAAAGCTGATGAATAAAGAAATGCATCTTTCAGGATTAGCTAGAGAATTGGGAATTTCAGTTCCTGTAACTTCAAGACATATAAAAATATTAGAAGATGTAAAATTAATTAATAAAAGAGTTTTTGGTAATACTTATTTGTTATCTGCTAAAATTAAAAATCTAGAATATGCTTTAGAACCTTTTATTACGGAATCAGTTGTTGAAATCGAAAAGAAAAAAAGTATTTTTGATGCACTTAGTCAAATTCCTGGAATTGAAATTAAAAAATTTGGAAATAATTTTTATATAAAATCTATAGATAATGAAGAAGGATATTACATTTATGAGGTTGATGGTAAACTACCTTCTAAACCAATAGATGAATATATTTTAGAAAAAAACGTAAATTTAGATTTAAAAAAACTTATATCTGTAAAAAAGAAAAAAATAAAAGTAAATATAAAAACATAATTGATGAATATTATAGCCAAGGCAATAATTTTGAAAAGGTTTATATTATAAGACTATATAACAAGAGCTAGGTGATAATTATATGGCTATAGGTTTCGTTCTAATAAGTGCAGCACCTGCACGAGAGCATGATGTTTACAACAAACTCTCCAAGGTCCCAGAAATTGTAGAATTACACCCACTTTTTGGAGAATATGACCTAATAGCTAAAATACAAGCTGAGGACTTCGAAAAACTTGGTAAAATAGTCGTGGATAGAATAAGATCTATTGAGGGTGTAATTGACACAAAAACTCTAACTGGAACTAAATTTTGAGGAGGAAATAAAATGGAAGTAAACTTAGTAAATCAATTTTTGAGTATGCTGACGCTGGTATTTGCAATCGCAAGTATCATTGCTGGAATTTTTACCGCTTATTTTGGTTCAGGGAAAAGCAGAGCTGTAGGTGGAATATTAGTAATTATTGGATTATTAGTGTTCATTATATTCCTATATGGCGCTAACTTTCTATCTGGATTTATGGGTACACCTGAAGGTATCTTGGATTTCCAAGGCACTATTGTCCAAGGTGTTGTAGCGATTGTTGGTGCTGTTGTTGGAGCAGCAATTGCGTTAGGTATCTTCCTATTGGCTATAATGAAGGCATAAAAGTTCATACCTCATTACTTTTATTTCCCATTTCCAGGGAAATTTTTTTTATATTTTATAAATAATTTTTTTATTATTAATAAATGCTACTTATTATAATGATTAAGGAGTTGTAGATTATTTTCTGAGTATTGTAGATGAGGAGAAAGATAGATGGGATGCAAAAAAAAATTTTGCCCTCAGAACTCTACAACTCCCATATAAATTTATTTATGTAAATATATAAATCTTTCGTTTTAATATTTCAAATTTTCATTTAATAAATATTCTAATAGAAAAATATATATATTATTATATTTATAGTAGAAAGTGAAGAAGTAGAAACTAATTGGGTAGAGAGCCAACACCCTCATTCAAGAATCCTCCAGGTTCATATTTCAATTTTTGGCCTTCTACCCTATTCTCTTCTAATTAAATATTTTATCATTTTTCTTTTGATTTCTTAAATCATATCTAAAAAATATTTTTGAATTCTTATATCATTAGTAAGTTCAGGATGAAAGGATAGAGCAAGAAAATTATCTTGTCTAGCCATTACAATATTATTTTCTATTTTTGCTAGTATTTTACAATCTCCCCATACTTCTTCAATTATAGGTGCCCTAATAAAAATAGCATTATAAGGTTTTAAAAACCTATGAATTCTGATATTACATTCAAATGATTCCTTTTGACCACCAAATGCATTTCTCTTTACTTTCATATCCATTGCTGATAATAATTTTACTTCCTCTAAATTTTCAATTAATACACTAGCAAGTATAACACAACCAGCACACGTTCCCATAACTGGAAGGTTGTTTTCATTAATTTTTTTTAATATTGGTTTGTAAAACCCTGATTGGAACAAAATATTAGATATTGTTGTACTTTCACCACCAGGGATAATCAAGGCATCAATTTTATCAATCTGCAATGGATCTTTAATAACAATTACCTTACCAGGATTATTTACACTTTCGAGAGTATCATTCATTGATGATACATGTTCAGAAATTGCACCTTGGATACCTATTATACCAATTGATACCTTATTTACCATCCTCGCTCCTGAAGGAGTTGTTCTTTAGGTATATTTTCAATTTCCATTCCCACCATAGCATCTCCAAGGTTTTTACTGATTTCCGCGATAACATCTGGTTTATTGTAGTTTGCTACAGCTTCAACAATTGCCTTTGCTCTCTTACTAGGATTTGCAGATTTAAAGATTCCCGATCCAACAAAGACTCCATCACTACCAAGCTGCATCATAATTGCAGCATCAGCAGGAGTTGCAATGCCGCCTGCTGCAAAATTTACCACAGGCAATCTATGATAAACTTCTTTTATATTCTTTAAAATCTGAAAAATTTCATTTTTAACACTTGCGTAATCATAATCTTCAAAAACTGGGATATTGTCATCAACCTTTTTTCCAGTTAAAATCTCAACAGAATTTACATAACTTTTACAATATTCTTCGCTTAGTTTTTTAAGTTCATCATTTTTCATAGATTCAATCTTTTTTATCATACTAGTAACCATTCTTTGGTGTCTAATGGCTTCAATTATATTTCCTGTCCCTGCTTCGCCTTTTGTTCGAATCATTGATGCACCTTCCCATATTCTTCTAACAGCCTCACCAAGATTTCTACAACCACAAACAAAGGGAATAGTAAATTTACGTTTATCAATATGATAAAATGGATCTGCAGGTGTGAGCACCTCTGATTCATCTATCATGTCAACTCCGATAGCTTCTAGAGCTTGAGCTTCAACAAAATGACCAATTCTTGCCTTGGCCATAACTGGAATACTTACAGAATTTATTATTTCTTGAATAATATGGGGATCAGCCATTCTTGCAACACCACCATAAGCACGAATATCAGCAGGTACTCTTTCTAATGCCATAACAGCAACAGCACCACTATCTTCAGCAATATGAGCTTGCTCTGCATTTGTAACATCCATTACAACTCCGCCTTTCTGCATTTGAGCAAAACCTTTTTTTATTTTTTCAGTGCCAAATTTTGGTTCGAAAATATTTAATTTTTTCATATATCTTTACCCCCAATTATGTTGATTCTAATCCAATATATAAAATTCATTATTAAGCATATGGTTGGATATAAAAATATTATTGAAATAAAAAAAATTGTATTTATTTTATCTGCGGAAGGATTCTACAACTTCCTTTCCAAAAGACGTAAGTCCATATAACCTGATATTTTTTTTATGATTTTTTTCTTCAACAATGTCTAAACTAAGAAGTGATTCTTCTTCTTTATATCTTGTGCCCATTCCTCTTATAGCACCTATAACATTTGTTGGTGTTGTCTTAACATTATAAGCAATTTCTGAAGTATAACTAAAACTAGGGCTAATCTCAAATAAGTATTCTGCTATCTTTTTCCTAACATTACTTCTCCTAAGTGATCTAATAACAAGTGGTCTTCTTAGTTCAGGAGAAATATTTACATTATTTACGTTAGACATCCCATCCATTAATAAATGAATATTGTTTATGATTTATAAATTGTTCTTCAAAGTATAGTTACCTGCATATTCATTTACTTATTCATCAGTATTTATAAATGTAAAAGACCAAATTCTTATCATTTTAAAAGCAAAATTTAAAATAGTAAATTTTTTTTTTTCTTTGTTATTATGATCGAAGAATGTAATTTTAAATCAAAGATAAGACATAGAGATAAACCTGGTTGTAATCTTACTCCTACTGATGCTGTTTGCCCCGGTGAAGATAATTGTATACTTTATCAGATATATCAGAATTTTGAGAATCAAGAAACAAAACAAAAAAACGAGCGGTTAATCTATTAATTACATTATTCTTTCAATCATTTCTAAAATAAAACCATCACTATCGATTGCATATCTTGCAATACCAATTTTCTTTGCATAATTTTTCATTTTTTTAACAGCTAAAAAACGTTCAAAAGTAGATCCTTTTTGCAAAACTTCAAGTTCTAAAACACAATCAGCTATTCCTTCCATTTTTCTCTCAAATACATCTCCATGTATTCCTCTAGTCATTATCATAATTATAACACCATTGTTCTGAAAATTACTAATTTTTGCAGCATGTAAGGTTCTTAGTACTTCTTCTTGAGAATATTGATTTAAAAAGAAATCAAGAGAGTTAATTATTATTTTTTCATATTTTGAGATTTTTATACTATTTGATAAGACAGCTAAAAAATCTTGTCCACCTTTCGTTATTTGTGGGGTTCCTGAAGATCCAATTTCTATTAATTCTTTTAGTTTAATTTTTGATCTCTGTTCATAAACGCTAACTCTTTTTTGTTCACCACTTAAAATTGCTTTAGAATATTCTGTTGCTATATCTATAATTTCAATTTTCTCAGCATTCCAACCAAACCTTTTCATTGTATCCAGTATTTCTTCCTTAGTTTCTTCAGTTGTAAAATATAAAACATTACCAGTTGTTGCTAATTGTTTAGCTAAAATCTCAATACTACTTCCAGGGCCCCCAAGAATTAATATTGAAAAACCCTTTGGTGTTCCACCCTCCAGTAGTGTATCGAGTTTTTCAATGCCTGTACTAATAAATTCCTCCTTTACCATTTTTCGCACGTTATTATTCTAAAATATATTAATTTTATAATCCTCACAAGTTTTTTTTTTTTTTTTAAATAAATGAATCCCTTACTTTTAGGATTTTATCATTTAAGTAAATCAATCTAGTGAGATATTTATCAAGTTCTTCTTCTTCTATTGCCAATGATATAGTATGTATGTTCTTTGTTCTTGTCCGATTTATTATATGGTAGAAAAATTCAGTAACTATGTCTGGGTCATTATAAATGATAAGATTAGTCAAAGAATCTATTACAAGATATTTTTTTACATTTTCATCTACTTCTTTAAATATATTAATTATTTCAAGACCAATTTTTTCTAGCATTGTGGGACTCTCTACAAAAATACAATTATCATTAGCTTTATTTATACCTGCAGCACGAGATATACAATCTACAAATTTGATATTTTTTGAATCTTTTAAAAATTCAAATTGACTAAGTATATTATCACATGGTTTTGTTACTGTTACATAAACCCATGCTTCTTCGGGGGTTGAATTTATTCGTTCAAATAATGCTTGTACTAAGTCTGGATAGTTCGAAGCTGGCAGAATTATTCCAATGGATTGATTAATCTTAATTGCATTGGAAATCCGTTCTTTTAGTCCATCAATTAAAACATTTACCATTGTTACTCTCACTCTCTAGATTTCAGTAAAGGTGCTAATTCTACACCATTTTTTGTTGATATACTCATAGCAGATTTTGTTCTACTATGTGCTGCTCCTCTCATTTTTACTAGTTGAAATGTTCTTATTAAATCTCCCTTACGCTCAATATCTCCTAGAAACATGATTCCATCTGAAATAAACTCTTCTATTCCATATTGTGAATATTGAAATTTTCTTGGAGGTACTTCTGATGTTAATAAAGTTGTACATTTCATTGCTGCAAGAGAAGAACCTAATTTGAAAATAAAATCTCTAATCATTTCTGGAGTTTGAAGTCTATAGCAAAGTGCAGTTATTGAGTCAATAACTAATCTTTTTACATTTAATTCATCAGCGATATCTCTTAAAATGTCTAAAAGAGCACTAGCATCTTCCACTGTATATTTTTCTGTATCAAGTCCTAATCTTTCGCTAATTATTCTTAAATCTATTAAATTTACCATACCTGATTCAATTAGCTTTTTATCATAAAATTCGAAACCCTCCATATTCTTTGTTAGTTTAAACAAGGGTTCAGTTATTGTAAAAAATACACCTCTTTCACCTTTCTTGGCTCCGTTTATTAAGTACTGCATACAAAGAGTAGTTTTACCTGATCCACTACTTCCAACAACTAGAACAGTACTTCCTGTTGGAATCCCTCCTCCAAGCATTACATCTAATTCTTCTATTCCAGTGTCACATAATTCATTTTTAGATAATTCAGTTATTGGCATGCATCTCTCCTCATTTTGATATGTTCTTATGTTATATACAATTATTGAATATAAAACTTAAGGTTTTAAATGAGTGCAGGGGAAGGGATTTGAACACCATTTTGCCGGTATAATATTTTTTCACAGTTGGCGACTGATAGTAGATGACTGGTGTATAAATGATTATGACATTAATATTTTTTTAGGATGATTGATGGTTGATATATTTTTTGGGCTTGCTTGTTCCCATCGGGATTCGAACTGCAATTTACTAGTAAAATTTTGTTATCAATAGCCACATAATAAAGTGGTTACCTTACAATTTTTACAAATTATATTGTTGAAATTCCTACTAAATATTATTTATATGTTCCGACAAAACATTTTGTACGTACTTGAGAGATACCGACAAATAAATTTCTCCTGTAAAAGTAAAAGAAAGAAAGAGAAGGATTTGGATTGTTTTAAAGTTATTATGGTAATTCAATATCTAATCCAATAAATAACGGGTAATTGATTAAATCAAAACCGATATCCATATAATTCAATATAAGGTCATACCTTCCACTTCCTCCCATTCCCCATACACACCCATCGATATTATCCTCATCGTAAAGATATCTTCCACGAATTAACAGCATAGTAAAGGACTTATTCCAATAAGGTGTTGACCATTTGACCCGGAAATAACCTCTCTCCCAAATGTAGGCTTCAAACCAATAGAAAAAAGTATTCTTAATATGAAAACTCTTTTTTCCATTAATCATCCATTCCAATCTTGATGTTTTTGATATAATTACATTAGCATCATATTCACCATACCATAAACCATAAACAGTTCCACCCTCACCAGTAGTAATTGTGACATTACTACAGTTCCCACTTAAATTCATCCACACTTCCCATCTAGGTTTAAAATCAGACTGCTCTAAATCTGGAAACACAGCTGAAAACACAAAATACCATTCACCAGGTGGTATCTCAGGGGACCAAGGATACCACAAAGTCTCTGAAAACAAGGATTCATTATCATAACTATCAAGTGTACGATTATCAAAGGTGAAGTTCAATATATTACCAAGATGATATTGCAAGTATCTTAATCTGACATCTATCTCAACATCATCGTAAGATGCTATCCATAATGGTTCCAATCCCGAACCATTTATTCCATCATACACTTGACAACTTATTACATAAGCACCCGTTGATTGCTGAATTCCATTTGAAGTTATATTGATAGTAGTAACAAAGGAATCAAGGATTATCTCATCAGGATTTGATAGTTTAATAATAAAAATTGATTCATTGCATTGTTCATGAAAAAATATCTCAGATTTATCTATCGGTGATTTATTCAATTCGTCAAAATATTCAAATCCATTATACTTTCTGAATATATCTCTAGAGATTATATTCTGGTTTATTTTAAGAAAATTGTTAGTATCTTCTTTTAACTGTTGACGGCCGAGAATCCCAGTATTCATTATATTAAATAAGAATAATAATATTATTGCAAATACCAGGATTTTTTTAATCAGTTTTAATCCTCCCTCAATATTTACATCCTGTTGTGGATATATAAATGTTACAATAACCCAGATAGATTTGCAATAATAATCTTATCTTAAAAGATTCAGCAGTTTTTCCAGTATTGGGAATCGTTCAAACAACCACTCAAAAAGATTAAAGTTTAAGGCTCTGTTTCTCCACTCTGGGATATAATAACCCCAGTCGCTCTCAGCACCATAGATGTCGATGGCTTTGGCTTCGATGCCATAATTACCTTCTTTTTCATAAGTATGACCAATAGTCACTTCTTCACCAGAACTATAAAAATCAGTTGTATTTGTATAACCATCACCCCAGTTAATATGGTATCTAACATCATCTCCATCAGAGTCTATTGCACTGAAATAGTAATCAAATTCAACTCCAGGTACGACCCCTTTTTCTCCATCTATTTCTGGAGCATCTGGCGGATTAGTAAAAAAAGTCAAGACAAAATCATGAGTAGTGTTTTCAACAATGCCTAGTAACACCCATTCTGTTTTGTACCACTCCTTAGAACAAGTAGCATTCTTTAAGCAATAACATATTGGGATATTAGTAACATGATAATATCCTGTAGAATCACTATAATCCTCTTCGTAGGTCTCGTGGAAATATACCCGTACCAATGCTCTTTCTATCGGATTCCCAAATATATCATTAACATAACCTGATAGACTCCCATTGTCCATAATAGTCCTAGATATAGGAACATCATTTATTGTGTCCTGATTACTTGGTTCAGAAGATAGTTGTTGAGTGGTTTCCGAAATCTCAATAGCCATTTCACCCCAATCACCAATATCACCATGAATGTCTTTAGCTCTCGCCCTAATTGCAACTTGGGCATATTTATGATAGGTATGATTAACGATTATTTCTTCTCCTGAGAGATACGGTCCAATCCATTCCTCACTTGTATCATCTCCCCACATGATTTCATAAAATAAATCATCCCCATCTGGGTCAACTGCTCTGAATGTCCAATCATATGTCCCTGGTCTTACACGTCTTGGACCATCTAGCCATGGTGCATCTGGTGGATGATTAAATCGGTCCTTTGTTATAGCAAAAGCTGATGGTGATAGCAACATAAAACAGATTATAATACTAAATACCAGGGTTTTACTCAACAAACCTCTCGGTTTATCCATACTTTTCATACCTCCTCCAATATATTCATCTGCATTAGGATATTTAAATGTTACAATTACTGATAAAACAAGATAAATTGAAAGGAGTCTAGCTTAGGGAGGAAGAAAAAGATGAAAAAGTAGGTTTTCCTAAAAATTCATTTTTACTTCCAACTAGACTCCTTAGCCATAATAGTAGTAGTTTTTAGTTGATAAATCTTATCTTAAAAGATTCAGCAGTTTTTCCAGCATTGGGAAACGTTCCAAAAACCAATTAAACAAGGGATTAAATGTTGCTCTGGTTCTTGGAATAGTAATCTCAAAGTATGACCAATCGCTTACTGCACCATATATATCTTTTGCTTTTGTTTTAATTATATATGTTTCTCTCTTTTCCCAAATGTGATTTAATGTAATTTCTTCAGCAGAGCTGTAAGGACCTATCCACTCCTCTATTTTACCATCATCCCAATCGATATAAAAGTACACCTCATCCTCTTCAGGATCTATTGATGTAAATGTAAAGTTATATTCATTCTCTGGTTTACCTTTTAATGGACCTGTAATATTTGTTATATTCGGGTGTTGATTCCTCCTGAATATGTATGCTGAACCAGAATTTTCTCCATTGTCATCATCCAGTACTGCACCTATAACAACATAATTACCATAAATTGAAATAGACCCACCAAAATAATCCCTTGATTCACCATCTGATGCAGTTAGTTTTTGTTCCTCTATCCAAGTTGAACTGTTACGTTTGAAAATATATGCTGAACCCTTACCATCATCATTGAAATCTGCACTTATAACAACATAATCCCCATCAATAAAGACATTATCTCCAAACCTGTCAAATCTTTCACCGTCTGAAGCTATTAATTCTACTTGTTTTGTCCAGTTATTATCATTACGTTTGAAAATATACGCTGAACCCTTTTCATTATTACCATAACAATCTCCAATGATGACATAGTCTTCATCAATTGATACAGAACAACAAAAACTAATCGAGGCATTAGATTCAGTCAGCTTAGACTCTTCAACCCAAATCGAATCATTGCGTTTGAAAATGTAACCAGTACCATTATCATTCATATTATATGATCCAATGATGATATAATCCTTATCAATAGACACTGTTCTACCAAAAAGATCATTTTTTTCTCCATCTGAAGCAATTAACTTTTGCTGTTGAATCCAAACAGTTCCATTCCATTTAAAAACGTATGCGGAACCAGATCTATCTCCATTGTCATCATCCTCCATTGCACCAATAATGATGTAATTATCATCTATTGATAATGAAAAACCAAACCGATCCCAGGTTTCTCCGTCTGAAGCAGTCAACTTTTGCTCCTCAATCCATTCTATACCGTTATATTTGAAAATATACACTGAACCCTTCATATCATTATCCCCCTCTGCTCCTATAACTAAGTAATTCCCATCTAATGAAACAGATTTACCAAAACTATCCCCAATATCTCCGTCTGAAGCAAGCAGTTTTGCTTGTTGTGTCCAAGTATTTCCACTTCGTGTGAAAATGTACACTGAACCTGTGAATTCATTATCAGCATAGGCTCCGACTATAGCATAATCTCCATAAATTGAAACACTATCTCCAAACCAGTCTTCATCTGAACCATCCATGGCTAGTAGTTTCACCTGCTCACACCATATTATTGGATTGTTGATATTATCATGATTATGCTGTAGTTCGATATTTATAGTACCCATTACTGGTGAAACAGCAACACCAATAAATAGAACTATAACTCCAACTACAAGAGACTTATACAATACAGGGGTTTTTACCATATTCTCTTCTCCCTCATATTTTACATCCAGTTGTGGATATTTAAGTGTTTTTAGCTCATTTATACTATTGGTTGAATTCCAAGTAGAGTAAAGGGATTTTCAAAATCAAAAGTTATAATCTGAATACCTGCCAAACCCATCAATAAGAATATTACTCCAAGTATCAAAAATATCAGATATGGCTGATTTTTAGCTACAGCAACATTTCCACCAGACTTGAGAACCAGATATATGCTTAGAAATATAAGACATACTCCGATAAATCCACTGAGACTCCATAACTGAGAGACAATTGCTGTTACTACAAGGATTGCTATTATAAAGACCAGTATTAAACCCAAGTCTCCACTTTTTGCTATTTTTATCATATTTATTTCACCCTAACACTCGTTTTAAAAGTAATATATATTACTGGACCCATAAATGTCTTTGGCATAGTTGGAAAAACTGTTTTTAGACATCCTTAGAACAAAGGGGATTAAGGGGTCTGGGTCTTAAATATTAGTAGACATGGTTCAATGTGAGAGGGTGTTTAAAATAAGGCTCTCAAATCTCTATGTCATATGGTTCTTTTGCTGGATTCCAGTCAACATTGAAACCAGGTCGAGAAATATATTTTTTATATGGAGGCATATCTGGAGGATGCTTCATGTAAAAAAACGGAGTTAGTACAGCACCAAAGATAATCTTAATTAATCTAGGTACTTGAGGACTATAATAATTACTCTGCCATTTATTACTATGTTTATAACTATAACCAAGATAGAATGATGCATGAAAACGGTTGTCTATAAAATTGTTTCTCCTTATAATCGTATCAGACGCCCCTACTAATCTCATCCCACAAAGATTATCCACAATATGATTTTCAATACATGTGTTTGAATTACCCAAACACAATATCCCGGTCATTGTATTATTTTCTATAATATTTCTATACATAAAATTATTTGAAGAATCGCTATCAAGATATATCCCTTCTTCACAAGAAGAAACAGTATTATGAGATAGATTATTATTCGATGAGGCTTGAAGGTATATAGCAGATTCAATCCAGTTTGTTTTCGTAATCGTATTATCGCTGATAATGTTTGAAGAGGAGTAAGCAAGTTGAATCCCTGCTTTTTCAGGGAAGACAATGTTATTAATAACAAATTGTGTGCACCCTACAAGGATTACCCCTCCTGCATCTGATGGGATTGTTAATCCTGAAGCATGTTTATAAAAATAAATCGGCTTTCCATTAATACTATTATTTTCAATTTTATGGGTATCCCATTCGTCAATGTCCTCACCTTTTATTACAATTCCTCTTGAATCAAAAAAAGTATTATTTTTGACTTTTATCAAGCTTGAATCATGTAATTCAATAAGTCCAGAAATTATAACGTTATTTTCTACAAGATTATTTGACGCCCGAAAAAATTCGATATTACTAGCATTTTCAAGGAGATTATAAGAGATAATATTTTCTGTTTTATCAAAATCTATACTTTCACGGCTGTTTCTTATTACATTATGGGATATTGTAGTCTTTGCCACCCAATGATTTATCTCTATACTTGCATGTGAATTGTTTATAATTTGATTATTATAAATGAGATTATCCTTAATTGTTATGAAATCACCATAGATATCAATACCAAGGTTGTTCTGAGT
The DNA here is from genome assembly GCA_030672305.1 of Thermoplasmatales archaeon. Lineage (GTDB taxonomy): Archaea > Thermoplasmatota > E2 > DHVEG-1 > DHVEG-1 > SG8-52-3. The sequence goes on from DAOVGR010000072.1 coordinate 26,819, forward strand.
AATAATGTTATTAGAAATTGTATTATAACTTGTATAAATTTTAATACCATATGTTCTACCTTTTTGAATAGTGAAATTTGTGACTGTGACATTTTCCTTTTGTATGGTGATAGCACTTCCTCCAAAGGTATCATTTCCATCAATTATTGTTGTATGTTTGTCTTCGCCAATAAGACTAATTGATTTATCAATTACAATATGTTCATAGTAAGTACCGCTTGGAACGTAAATTGTATCACCATCTGAAGCATTATCTATTAGATTCTGAATATAACCATTAGAGATAGGAATAGAAGCATTCCTTACATTATCAATAGCAACTGATGGAGTAATACAGGTTCCAAGAAATAGGATTGTTATTCCAACTGCGATAAGGATTTCTTTCTTCATATTTATACATCTATATCATATGGTTTTTTTGCTGGAAACAAATCAAAATTAATCCAAGGGATACTATCATAATACCAACTAAGTCTTCCAATAATGAATTTTGGAAGTACCCGTGATTCATTCCAATAATTTCGTCTCCATCGATTTCTATAAAATAATAGTCCTAATATATCTACTACAAAAGAAGCATCATGTTCATTATTGAAAAAATTGTTTTTAATGATAATGTTTGAGGAACCAACAACGACTGCACCATAATAGTTTGAGATGATATTGTTCCCATTAACGATGTTGTAACTAGAACCCCAATTGATGTATATACCTAGTTTGAAGTTCGAGCTTATAGTATTGCCCTTGATATTGTTATTGAAGCTGGAATCATCGAGAATTATACCATGAAAATTGTTATTAAATACGAAATTACCCGTGATTGTGTTGTTTCTGGAATACTGGAGATATATACCATCTTTGTTGTTCAAGCTAATTGTGTTATCTATGATATTATTGTGGTGGCTGAATTCTTTTAACCATATACCATAATTATTGTTCGAACTGATATTGTTATCAGTGATATTGTTGTGGTTTGAGTAAATTTTAATTCCTGCATTATCCCATTCCACTCCACTATTTCTAATTGTAAATCCACTGATATATACTTTATTAGCATTAACCGTTACAACATTTCCAGTTCCATCACCATCAATAATTGTAGTATTCTTATCTTCACCAACAAGACTTATTGATTCATCAATAATAATATTTTCATAATAAGTCCCATTATAAACGAAAACTGTATCCCCATCAGATGCATCATCTATTGCATCCTGAATCTTTGTATAGTTACCTGGTCCTGTTCCACCAACATATAAGGTGTTACCATAAGAGAGTGTTATTGAAGATTTCTTTGCATTATCAATAGCAACTGATGGAGTAATACTCATACAGATAAATAAAGCAATGATTCCATATACAAGAACTATCTTTAGATGTTCATTATTCGTAACAATACCTCCAGCAATGGGAATCTCTCCAACAATCGTTCTAACACAATATTTTGACATTTTTGATTAAAACTGAATTGCTGTGGCGTATTTGTATGAACCCCTACTACTAAAAGAGGACGAAGGCTTTCTTCATTCTCTCTACTTTTAAGTATT
>DAOVGR010000052.1 GCA_030672305.1 Thermoplasmatales archaeon
ACTGGTAATTACTATTTCAGCCGTCCTGAAGTGGTCGTAGACTTTTTATTAGAAGAGGAAGCTCAAATTCCACCAGGTAGATGGTTTGTAGGTATACAACCAGATGGAATAACAGAAAATATCGCATTTATTCTAACAGCACCTGACAAAGGATGTATGTGTTTTGCTGATCTTCCATATTGGGGCTATCCAAGATGGTCAAGCTCACAATATCTCTGGGGTCAAGCATATGACCTTTGTTATAAGCTACATGGAAACACGGGTGGTGCTCCAAGAGTTAAAGCTTGGATTCAACCAGGAACACAGGATATTGATGTCATTGTAAAGAACTGGGGCACATTCAAAAAAGAGAACCTAACTTGTTATGCTGAGATATATGACTACTTTGACGATCCAGAAAATGGAACAAGAATATATACGGACGAAATCAGTGACGTAGATCTAACAAATCCACTTGGAGGTATAAAAGAACTTTTATTTGATGATTTCACATTCGAAGATGAAGGAAGATACGGTCTTTTCCTAAAACTTCCAGCTGAACCTGATGATGTACAAAAGAATAATGATATACAATTGGGAATAGGAGTTGATGACACAAAACCTGATTGTGACTATCCACCAATAATTGACCCCCCAGAACCTACTGGTGAAAACGGTTGGTATGTTGATGATGTAACTGTAACACTAAATGCATTAGATCCATGGTCTATGGTTGTATCATCTGGTGTAAAAGAAATTAGATACACAATTAATGGGGGAGCAGAACAAGTAATAGATGGAAACTTTGGAAGTTTTGTACTAACAGAAGATGGAGACGATATTCTTGTAGAGTACTGGGCAGTTGATTGGGTTGGTAACATCGAAGCAGCAAAGAACTCATTTACAATCGATATTGACCAAACAGCGCCTGAAGTATCATTTTCCTATGAAGTTAGTGGTAACAAAATACTAGGTTGGAAATTTACCTTTACAGCAACAACAACTGATGAAATGAGTGGTATGGATCGTGTAGAGTTCTATCTTAACAATGAACTACAATTAACAATTAATGGATCTGGACCAGAATATAAGTGGACTATCAAATATAATCCTTTACCATTTGCTATATTTAGAGCAATAGCTTATGACAAAGCAGGGCTTTTCGATTATGATGAAATAATTGATCCAAGAACTAGCTCTCACAATTATCAAAAAAATCTAAAATTATCAACAAGTAATTCCCGTGTTATACAATTACCTTTATTTAGATAGTTAGTAAAAATACTTATCCATAAATTTTGTTAAAAATAAAATATGGGATAGAGCAACAACTGTTACATTAGATCTAGTATAGCTTTAAATATTAGTGGTTATATTATTATATTAATTGTTATAATTTGAGGGAGGATTATATGAAAAAAGATAGTATTTTAAAAAATAAAAACTTAAAAAAAATTACTACAACTGTTACAGTATTAATTATTGCTTTAACAATTATTTCCAGCAGTTCAATTTCAATACCAGTAAGAATAAAATCAAAAACTAATAATTTGAATTTTTTAGAAGTAGAAGAAATTTCGAATGGACCAGCACCACGAAATATAGAAATTCCAACATTATCAGATGAAAAATCTATTGATAATAAACAAGCACAAATTGGCGAGGATTGCCCTATTATGTATGGAATTAAAGCTTATCCTAATTCTGAAGGTATTGTTTATTTTGACGTTTGCAACTGTGATGTAGAAGTACTTTGTGAGTGGGTGGGTGGATTTTTCTCTGCCGGTACATATAGCTGTGACGGAGTATGGTACGGTGTTGAATATGGTACAGGTGTTTTATGGGGAATAGACCCCTATACTTGTGATATGTGGTCCGTTGGCGGTGGTGGAACAGGGTTGAATGGACTTGCATACGATCCAGTTACTAACAGAATGTTCGGCGTTTGCAGTAACGATAATATCTGGCAGGTTAATCCAGACACTGGAGAACAAACACTAATCGGTAGTCTTGGTTACTCTGGAGGATTGATGATTGGTATGGCATATGATGCAGAAGGTCAATTGTACGGATGGGATCTGGTATCGGATAAACTTTGGAAAGTTGACCCTGATGAGCCATCAGCAGAAGAAGTCGGTTCACTAGGTATATCCATCAACTATGCTCAAGACGGTGATTTTCATAGAGAATCAGACCAACTGTATTTAACAGCGTATACAAGCGGTGGAAATTTATACAAATGTGATAAAGAAACAGGTGCATGTACTCTTATTTGTAATTTAGAAGGAGGAATAACTGCTTCGATATTTCTTAACTCTTGTATACCACTAGACCATGATGTTTCTATAAAAAGTATAAATTATCCAGAAAGTGGTTATGCTATTCAAGATATTCCAATGCAAGTTACAGTAAAAAATTTTGGGAACAATTCAGAAACTACTGATGTGCAAATGCAGGTAATAAAATATGAACCTGGACCGGTTATATTTGAAGAAGACTTTTCCGGTACATTCCCGCCAGAAGGATGGGAAACTGATTATTGGAATATATCATATTCTAATGAATCTGGAGGATCATCACCTGAAACAAGGGTCTACAATTATGATCAATATTATCAAGGTGACTATTATGATAATTACATTACTAGTGCTCCAATTGATTGTACTGGTTTTGAGAAGGTTAATTTAAAGTTCAAATGGGCCGCTGATTATAAAAATCCACAATATGCTTCTGTATATGTCAAGTTCAGAAGAAATTCAACAAGTCCATGGAAGGATGTAACTCCTTGGGATAATCCAGTTGGTTCAGATCAGAAAGCTCATTTATGGGAAATTAGCTGTTACAGCTTTAATGAACTATTTGATGATGAATTTCAGATAAAATGGGAGTATATTGGCTATTATTACTACTTTAACTATCTTTGGTTAGATGATGTTGAAATTGTAGCATATAATCGTTATGAGGATTATAATGAGACAGTTGAAGATTTAGAAATTGAAAAAGGAGAAGAAGTAATTGTTGATTTCCCGACATGGATACCACCTAATTGGCAAGATCCTAATTATGAAAACATATGGGAAGAATATAGAGTAAAAGCATGTACACTTTTAGATGATGACAAACCAAATAATGATTGTAAAGATAAATTAATAGATTTATATTATCCATGGATACATGACATAGAAATAAAAAGTATTGACAGTCCATGTGAGGATGGACCTGGAAAAACATATCCTGTACAAGCAACAATAAAAAATATTGGACAAAATGCTGAATGCTGCATACCTATCGACATAAAAATTGGAGAATCAATAATCCTAGACTCCTTATTAATCGAAGATGCATGGAACACTGTTCCACCTGAAGGATGGCAAGATGAACATAAGAGCATAGGTTCTGAATATGGTTGGAATAAATCTTATACCGCTTATTGTGGTGGAGAATCTCCAGAAATATACCTTCCGTATAATTATGCTAAAGAAGACTATGTAATGTATTCTTATGCAATTAACACAACTAACTATCCTATGCTAAGGTTACAATTTAAAACATATATTGACCACTATTCTGGTGAAGGATTATATGCATTAGAAGCAGGATACAGTACAGATAAAGAATTCTGGTATTCAGTTTGGCATGAAGAACCAGGTGGAAACCAACAGTACAAGATTAATGTCCCTGTAGAGGTAAGATCTGAAACAACATATATTGGATTTTGGGTAAAAGGAAATCCTTATTATTTTAACAACTGGTATATCGATGGTGTCAAACTACAATCTATGGGATTTGTAGAGGAATATTCAGATTTTGCATGTCAAGGACCTGATTTGGAACCCGGAGAAGAAGTAACCTTCACATTTGATGATTGGACACCAGCTTTTCTTGCAGAAGAAACAACGGGTACAAAAGATTACATTATAGAAGCTAAAATTGAACTGGAAGGAGACAAAAACCCATATAATGATATCAAAAATGAGATATTTACACTTGAATATTGGCATGATGTTGGAATCGATGAAATTACCTCACCAACTGGTGAAGGACATCCAAGGGAAGGAGATGAAATTCTTTGGGACAACGGTGTACCCGACGGAAGAAACGGTCTACCAGGTTCAATGTACCAAGGATATAGTAACATAATTATTGATGATTTTTTAGTTAAGGAAGATTGGACAGTCCAAGGTGGACATATTAATTTCGTTTGGAACAGTGGATACACAAGTAACACTGAAACAATAAGGGTGTACTTTTTCCAAGATTTAGGAGATTGTGATCCGTCTCTGGATGAATTTGCTACGACAGAAGCAAACACATTTACAGAAATAGCAACTGGGAATTACTATTTCAGTCGCCCTGAGATAATCGTAGACTTCCTATTAGACGATGAAATAAAACTTACACCAGGAAAATGGTATGTAGGTATCCAACCAGATGGAATAACTGAAAATATTGCATATCTATTAACAGCTAAAGATAAAGAATGCATGGTCATGGCAGACCTTCCATATTATGGCTATCCAAGATGGTCAAGCTCTCAATATCTATGGGGTCAAGCATATGACCTTGCATGGCAACTTGATGGTACAACAGGTGGACCTCCAGCAGTTAAAGCTTGGATACAACCTGGAACACAAGACATTGATACAGTTGTGAAAAACTATGGTACATTTATAAAAGAGGACCTAACTTGTTACGCTGAAATCTGGGAATACATCACAGATCCTGAAAATGGAACAAAAGTCTATACGGATGAAATCGACAATATAGATTTGACAATCCCACTTGGTGGTAAGCAAGACATACAGTTTGCTGATTTCACATTTGCAGATGAAGGACGCTATGGATTATTCCTTGAATTCCCCGCTGTACCTGATGATGAAGAAAAAAATAATTATGTACGATGGGGAATAGGCGTTGATGATACTCGCCCATATTCATGGATTGAAGAAATTGATCCACCTGAGCCTGATGGTCAAAATGGTTGGTATATCAGCCCTGCCACAATAACACTGAAAGCAACTGATCCCTGGTCCAATGGAGTATCATCTGGAGTAAAAGAAATCAGATTCACAATAGATGGCGGAGCTGAACAAGTCATTCCTGGAAATATTGGAAGTATTATATTAACTGAAGATGGCAAAGACATTCTTATTGAATTCTGGGCTGTTGATTGGGTTGGAAATGTTGAAACACCAAAGAACCAATTTACATTTGGTGGTATCGATCAAACAGTACCAGAGATATCACTAAGTTACGAGGTAACTAGTGGTAATCCAATAACAGGTTGGATATTAACCTTTACAGCAACAGCAATTGATGCAACTAGTGGTATGGACTATGTTGAGTTCTATTTTAATGATCTATTACAAGAAATTATTATGGGCCCTGGACCAACCTATGAATGGGTTTATACATATTATGGTGGATTAACAGCAATTATAAAAGCAATTGCATATGATAAGGCAGGACTATTTGATTCTGATGAAATTAAAGATCCAGTAAGTTCTTCAAACAGTCACACAATAAGTAGCCAAAAAAGTGTTAGCAGAAGTTATCAACAATTTATTAATCCCTTATTTAGATTAATTAACAATCGTTAATATTATATATATAGTGTCTATTTTCTAATATTATTCTAATGTATTAGCTTGGAGGCAAAAAATAATATGAATATTAATTTTTTCAGGAGAATGATTTCAATAATTTTTATAATTATACTTGTTATGATAAGTATAATACCATTTGTTTCTAGTATGTCTATTAAAAGCCATACAAATTTTGAGAATCAATATGCACCACTTGATATGGATTGGTGGCCAATGTTTCATCATGATGCCGATCAGAATGGCTTTTCAACATCTTCAGCTCCAGAAACAAATAATGTTTTATGGTCATATCAGACAGATTATCTAATTACTACTTCACCAAATGTTATAAACGGAAAGGTATACATTGGATCATTGGATAAAAAATTCTACTGTTTTGATATGATGAATGGTAGTGTTTTATGGAATTTTACCACAAAAGGTCAAATAACAGGCTCTTCAGCAGTCCATGATGGGAAAGTCTACTTTGGATCTCAAGATTCAAAATTTTATTGTTTGAATGCTGATAACGGCAGTCAAATTTGGAAATTTGATACTAATTTTATGATCGAATCATCACCAACAGTTAAAGATGACAAAGTCTTCTTTGGCTCTAGTGATGGTTCTATTTACTGTCTAAATACTAACAATGGAAGTCTAATTTGGGAGTACTCAGTAGGAAATGTAATTTGGACAGCTCCAGCAATCTCTGATGGAAAATTATACTTTGGTTCACTTAGCGGAGATATTTTTTGTTTAGATATTACAAATGGAGATTTTGTATGGTCATATTCAACAACTAGTGGAATATGGTCGTCTCCAGCAATATACGGAGGAAAAGTTTATTTTGGATCAAATGACAATTATGTATATTGTTTAGACGCAGATGACGGAAATCTGATATGGAATTATAATACAGAAGGAGAAGTTCATTCTTCACCAGCAATTGCCTATGGAAATGTTTACATTGGCTCAAGCGGTCAAGGTTTGTTTTGTTTAAATGCAGAAACAGGTGATCTGGTCTGGCAATTTCTGATAAACAATGGAATCTGGTCTTCACCTGCTGTTGCAGATAATAAAGTTTTTTATGGAAATGATCCTTGTTGTGGCACTCCTGCTTATTTTCACTGTAGTGATGCATTTACTGGAGATATGATTTGGCAATATAATATCGGTGGGGATATTGGTATGAAATCATCTCCAGCTATTGCTGCTGGAAAAGTGTTTATTGGAGCAGGTAATGGCATGGTGTTTGCATTTGGCGGAAATGAACTTTATGCTGATGCTCATGGTTCATATGCTGGTGTTGAAAATATACCTATTCAATTTAAAGGCAGTGCTTATGGTGGAAGACCGGATTATTCATGGCATTGGGAGTTTGGTGATGGTGAATCATCAGATGAACAAAATCCGGTTCATTCTTATTCTATTGAGGGAAATTATATTGTGACTTTAACAGTTACAGATAATAAAAATAATATAGCAAGTGATGAGACTTCAGCAGTAATTAAAGAAGATATTAATTATCCACCTGATACACCAGTTATTGAAGGTCCATCAAATGGTATAATTGGTGAAGAATACACTTATTGTATTTCAAATATTATTGATCCTAATGGCGATAATATTTTCGTATTTTGGGATTGGGGAGATGGTACAAATAGTGATTGGCTTGGACCATTTGCAAGCGGAGAAAAAGTATGTGAAAATCACATTTGGAATAAAAAAGGAGATTACACAATTAAGGCAAAACTTAAAGATGTAAATGATGAAGAAAGTGATTGGGGATATCTTGAAATCACAATGCCAAAATACAGCAGGACATCTTATTTACTATTCCAAAATTGGATAACCCAATTACTAAATGCTTTTCCATTAATAAGACAGTTAATAAATCTTTAGATAAACCTTCTACTTTTAGTCTTTTTTTTAGCTATCTAAATAAAATCTATAACACAAAGTATTTATATTTAGCATGAATTCGTGTTACACGGTAACACGATACATTAATGGGTAATTGTGGGTATTAATAAATGTTAAAAAAAATATATTTGGTAATTGGAGTATTAATCATATTATTTAGTTTGTCCATAACTAATTCTCCAATATGCCAATCAGTAAAAAATAATAATTCTTACAATTTGAATCTCAATGGAAATATTTGGTATGTAGGCGGAAATGGATCGGGTAACTTTACAAAAATTCAAGATGCAATAGAAAATGCAAGTGATAGTGATATTGTCTTTGTTTTGAATGAATCATCTCCATATTATGAACATGTATTTATTAACAAATCAATAAATCTAATAGGAGAAGACAAAGATTCGACAGTTATAAATGGAAATAATATTGGAAGTGTTATAACAATTACTAAAGATAATGTGACAATAAACGGATTTACTATAGAAAAAAGTGGAGATGATTATTTTAATCGAGATTCAGGTATTTTTTTACTTTCAGATGATAACAAAATAACTGATAATAATTTAATTATTAACCAGTATGGCATATTTTTTCTATCAGGTAAAAGAAATATAATAATAAATAATACAATTAATTATAACGAATATGGAATCTGTCTTTATGATTCCTCAACTGAAAATTTCATCTCAGGAAATACATTAGAAAGTTGGACCTTTGATTTTAACATATACATAAGGAAGAACTGTAATAATAATACTATTTTTAATAATATTTTGACTAATTATGATGGTCATGGCATTTATATTTATGAATCAGATGATAATAATATATCAAAAAACACAATAATTGATTGTGAGATTGGGATTTCATTATATCAATCTAATAGCTCAGTGATTACCAATAATTATTTTCAAAATGAAGAAGATGGACTATTTATATCACAATCTACAAGAAACATAGTCTCAGAAAACATATTTGTTGATGATGGTTTATTTATATATGATTCATTTAACAATGAAGTGACGAATAATATTGTTAATGGTAAACCATTGATATATCTTGAAAATATTTCAAATAAAACTATCTCTGATAATCCAGGGCAAATTCTGCTTATAAATTGTGAAAATATCATCATTCAAGGAAAAAATATAATTAATACTAATATAGCAATTGAGCTGTGGGGTTCAAATAATTGTTTTATATCGGAAAATAACTTATCCTGGAATCGTCGAGATATCTATCTTCATGATTCAGATTTTAATGTTATCAAAGATAATGAAATAAAAATTGATAAAGGAATTATCTTTATGCAGACTTTAGCATTAAAAAATTGTATTGGTAATAAAATTATTGGTAATGATTTTTTAATAAACCATGATTATACCTATATAAAATTAGAAAAATCTCAAGAAAATCTCATCTCTAAAAACACAATTACAAGTATTCCAGAAGAGATTGCGGTTAGGTTAATCTTAACAAAAGCAAATAATAATACTGTGGAGAAGAACATATTTAACTCTGCAGCAATTAGTTTAAGTATTAGTCATTATAACACCATTGATAATAACATCTTTAATTGCGGCTGTATACAAATTCATTGGTCAATGGGAAATAAAATTTCTGACAATCAAATAACTGCTAATTTTGATGTTTGTGGTATTCCAATGGAAGGCTCTTTTGAAAATATTATTTGTAGAAACACAATTGAAGATTGTAATGGTGCTTTTTTACTCACAGATTCTCTAAGAAATGTAATCAAGAAGAATAATATAATCAATTGTGGAAATATTCCTGCATTGTTTAGTAATTCACTTCGCAATAAATGGTGGCGTAATTACTGGGGACACCCAATGCTTAGGCCAAAAATAATACCAGGGGAAATTAGAATTTCTAGATACTATAAACCAGATTTAGTAATTCCTGTTTTTAATGTTGATTTGTTTCCAAAGCAAATTCCCTATATTTTATGATTATTATAACCTACTGCTATAGTTACGAAAAATTTTTAACATTTGAAAATAAAAATATATATATACTAAATAAAAATTTATTATACTATGTTTAAGGAAGTCAGGCCAACATTTATAGTGTTTTCATTATTAATTATACTGACTACTGGAATAACAAGTGCTTACAGTGAAATAGATTTTATTTTACCTGAGTGGGGTGGTGGTATGGCTCACAGCGATCCTAGTCTTTCGGATTATATTTCATTACCTGTTCCAAAAAATAATGTAAAAATTCTATGGCATCGAAGTGAACTTTTAGGGGAAAAAGCAGGTGCAAAAGGAAATGCAATTGCTGGAAATGGTGAAATTGCAGCGTGTACTTTTGCAGGGTTTGAAGATAATCTTGTCATTTATGATTATGAAGGGAATCGATTATGGTCATCAGGTGATTTGCTAAATGTTTACGCATTTTTTTCAGCACCAATGGTTGATATTCATGGCCAGGTTATTGCATGTGATAATCGTGTTGTAATTAAAGTTGATACATTTGATTGCGATAATGATAGTGAAATTGTTGAATGGATCTCAGAAATCCCCTTTGGTGGAATACCATTTAGTCCAGTTATAACAGAAGATGGTACATTAATTATTGCTACAGATCGAGGTCCTATCTATGCATATAATATAAGCGATGGATCCCTTATTGGTTGGAAGTTTTTAGGTGAAGATGAAAAAATTCATCCACTATATCGTATATTAAATATTGATGATCCAGGATTTTTTTCAACAATAAACACACCTTGTGTTAATGGAAATCGAATATACATTTCAACTCAATATAAAGGACCAAGAGGAAGACCGACACTACTTCATCATGCCCGTCTTTATGCTGTTGACATTGATTCAAAAAATCCAAACATTGAAAATCGGTTAAATGAAACCTGGTATTTTGAATTTGGTGGACCCAGCCAAGCAAGTCCTACACTAATTGATGAAACAATATATTTTGATGGATATAGAGAGAAACCAAGTTTGGCCAGGGATATACACTTATTTGCAATAACTGACAAAGGTAATTATTGGGAAGAAGAATGGAGGATGGAGTATCCCTTACAAACCTATGCATCTTTTGCAATTGATCCAAGAGGAGGTTTCTGGTATATAGATCCCTTTGGTGGAAAATTAGTTCATTTTTCAACTATTAATGGTAGTATTATTGAAGAAATTATTATTGATGATCTTATTAATGAAAATGGAAAACATTTACCTTCATCAGTTATGACTATTGCTGGAAATGATACGAATCCTGTGCTATTAGTTTCAGCATCTGCCCTTAGACCGGTTATATCTAATAGTTATGTTATTGCTATTAATCTAGAAGCAAATAATTCCTTACTTTGGAAGGTTAAATTGTTTGAAGGTTTTTTTATATCAATGGATTTAGCATTTGGTCAATACACAATTTTAATGAAAGATAATAGACCACGAGTGGTTTTTGGTAGTTTCCGTGATGGTGTATGGGCTATTGGTAGTGAAGATAATAACTAGGTGTAAACAAAATTTTAGCTGATAACTCTAAATAATAGATATGTTTTTTAAAAATGATGATTTTATGGTACTGCTATGATTGAAAATCAAACTAGGTTTCATAAAATTATTAATAATATCGAATTCAGGATTATAAGAACTGATGATAAGTGTTGGATAAAAGTTGCTCCTTTAGTTCGAGTATCCATGCCATCTAGTCTGCATTTTATACTGAATGATGAATGTTACAATTGGGATATTTATGATAAAAAAGGAATAGAAACCTATGAAATATTTTTTGAAGGATCTAACTGTAATCCTAGTTTTTATCTTAATTCAGAAGGAAAAAATTACAGAATCGATTTTAATGATGACGGTATTAAGATAAATTCAATAATTGATATTCATAAACAAGATAATTACATAAAGGAAAATTGTAATTGTAATTCTTCTGATTCTTCTTGTTGGGCAAAAGCTGTTTATTACACTAGTAGACCTGATAAACCACCCTTTGATGAAATGTAAAATTTTAATTGCCCAAGATATAAGCAATGCTATTATTCTTGTTTATTCACATTTTATGTAGGTTAATCTAATTATACATAAAATTTATTTATAAGTATGATTATAATTATAACCTAGATTGTATTAAAATTTGTAAATTGGGGGAATATCTAATTGAAGCTAATATTTACTATTATATTATCGGTTTGTCTAATTCTCCCAGGATTGACTAACTCTGCATATTCCTTAAATGATTTTACAATTGAAAATAAAGCAATTGTTGGAAGAATCGCAAATGAAATTGAAATTCAAGCTGAATCTGATTATTATGTTAAGTTTGATTTAGATAATTTATCCTTAGAGGAACAATATATCACTGCTTATACTTCTGATTTATCTGAAAAAATCAAGGAAGCTATTGCTAAATCACCCAAATGGATTCAAAGAAAGCTTGCAAGGCAGTTCCATGGAATTGACGGAGATATGTATGCAGATTTAATACTTGATACAAGCAAGAAATATGTAGATGAAATTGCTTTTACTATTGCCTGTTCATCAATTGGTAATGTTCCACCTGTTGATTTATTGAAGAATAATATACTGATTCTTTACGAAAATGATGAATGGATTAATTATGCAGATATTATTGATTATGATGATGGTCAAGGTAACTATTATTCAACAATAAGGTACTTGGTTCTTGAAAATGACATTGAAAAACAGTTTGAATATTCGCCTGAAATATATTATTGGTATGTTGTCCATCCAGAAATAGCAAGTGAAAATGCTGAATATGTTTATGATGAGTTTTGGAGGAGCTATCTATTTAATCATAATGATATTGGTTATCCTCTTCTTAAAGAAAAACTATCAGAGATAAACTATCTGTGGGATTGTAAGTCTTACACTCAATATGGCCAGCGTCTATGGACTTGGAGTATAGATAATCATCCAACAGCAATCGAAGCAATTAGTTATTGGATTGGTAAAACCGTTCCAGCACAAGCAATTGGTGACAGACCAGGTCAGCCAAATATTATCGCTCATGAGCATAACGGTTGGTGTGGAGAGCTTCAGAAATTAGCAGTTGCAGCTCAGAGGACTTCTCTAATACCCTCTGTAGGAGTTTCTAATATCGGAGAGGATCATGCTTGGCGTGAATTCTATGAAAGAGGATGGCATCAGAATGACAATTGGTGGTCTGATAGTGGAGGGACTGTTGATATTCCAGATGTTTATACTTATGGATGGGGTAAGGATATGTCAAGTGTATTTGCTTGGAAAGGTGACGATAGTATCTATGAGGTCACTCCAACTTATATTCATTCTGAGGATAGAAAAACAATTTCCTTCCAAGTTATGGATAGATTTTTCAAACCTGTTGACGGTGCAAGAGTAACTGTTGCGGTTTGGGGTCCAAATGATATAACCTGGTTAAAGTTCAGATTTTTTGAAAAACTTCAAAGTATTTGGGACTCAATTCCTCCCGTATTACAAGGTAAAATTATTCAGTTTTTTTTCAATAAAATATATGAAAGAATAGACAAGATTCCCGACTCTGTTGATGGACCTATCTATAGCATATGGAATTATACAGATATCGATGGAAGATGCATCTTTGAACTAGGCCAAAACCGAAGTTATATATTCATTATACAATATGGAAATCTTAAGAAACCATTAGGTCTTGCTAGATATAATAAAATACGAACATTAAAAAATCCAGTTGATAAAAATTATAATATTTGGTTACCTGTGCTTTCACCTATCAAAAAGAAATATTCTGATACAGAAATGCCTGAAGGAGATATTGATTTCAGGATTTCATTTGACACAATGTCATATCAGATTCATGAAAGTATTTTATGGATAGATGATAAAGGTGTATATGACAGAGATGGGAAGGTAGATTTCTTCATTGTTGATGAAGAAAATTTTAATAAATATAGTGACGGTAAGAGATTTAATTGTTATAATTTCTTAAATTGTATAAAAAGTGATTTTATTGTTCATGCAAAGGAAAATGACTGGTATCTTGTATTTAGAAACAAAGCTCGAAATAGTAATGTTATTCTAAATTATTCAATAACAGTAGAAACATCTACTAATGATGATAAAGTACAGATTGTCTATCCAGATACAAATATTTTTGAAAGACCTATTTTCAATATTGGTGATACAATTCTAATTAATGGTATAGCAACTGATGATATTTCTATTAATATCAATGGAAGTTCTTATGGAGTTTTAATTGAGAATTATGAATGGTCATTTGAATGGAACACAGCAAAACTTGAACCAGGAGATTATTCACTAATTGCAGAATGTAATGATATACAAGATGAGGTTCTTATAAAATTAATTGATAAGATTCCTCCAGAAATAAAAATTGACTCACATTCAGATGGCGAGATTGTTGAAAAAAAGATATTAACGATCGAAGGGCAAGCCTTAGATAACCAAGATATTGAAATGATCGAAGTATCATTTGATTATGGTGAATGGAAAAAGGCAATTGGAACAGATCATTGGTCTATAGATTGGGATATTACCAATTTTGATATTGGAGACCACATACTATCAGCAAGAGCTACAGACACTGTGGGTGGCATTTCAACACATAAAATATCTCTTATTATAAATGAAAGTGGTCATAACTGGACACCAATTATTAACAGTTTTTATCACAAACCTGATGGTCCAACAAATGTAAGTAACTTAGTGATATTTTCAAATGTAACTAAAGGTAGTCCATTTGACATAAAAAAAGTTATATTATTTTGGGATAATGGAACAGTAGAAAAATCAACAGATATGTTCAGATATGCCGATAATCCTGTTCAAAAAAGACATGATGAAGATCCATTGAATAATGAGTCAAACGATCCTATATTTGGACTGGAGCTTGGACAGTTCCCAAATAATACTACTATTAATTATTGGATTAAAGCAATTGATACTGCAAATAATACGATAACTTCTGAAAAGAAATCTTTTACAATAATAGGCTAATTATATTGAAATTACATCATAAGATAAAGATTTATTAATAGCATTTTCTTATTGATAATTGAAATGGAAATAGCAACTTTTGGAGCAGGATGTTTCTGGGGAGTAGAAGCAACATTTCAAAAATTAAAAGGTGTATTAAAGACAACTGTTGGATATATGGGTGGTAATCTAAAAAATCCCACCTATGAACAGGTATGCACAGATAAAACAGGACATGCCGAGGTAATAGAAATTGAATATGATGAAGAACAAATTACATATGAAAAATTACTTGAAATTTTCTGGGAGATTCATGATCCAACACAACTAAACAGGCAAGGAGCAGATATCGGAAAGCATTACAGATCAGTAATATTTTACCAAAATGATTTGCAAAAAAATCTTGCAGAGGAATCAAAAAAACAAATTCAAAAAAAATTTGATAAAAAAATTGCTACCGAAATTATACCTGCAAAAAAAATTTATCCAGCCGAAGAATATCATCAAAAATATCTACAAAAACAAGGTAGGGCTTCTTGCAGATTATAAGTTTTATTCTTTTTTGAAATTTAGACTTGTCGAATTTATACAATATCTCTTTCCAGTTGGTTTAGGACCATCATCAAAAACATGACCAAGATGGCTGCCACATCGTTTACACAAAACCTCAATTCGCCTCATACCCAGACTAATATCTGACTTTGGTTCAACACTTCCCTCTGATATTACATCCCAAAAACTTGGCCATCCTGTACCAGAGTCAAACTTTTTATCTGATGAAAACAAATTATTGTTACACCCTTTACAAACATAAACTCCTTTATCTTTATTTAAAATATATTTTCCACTAAAAGGAGGTTCAGTACCTTTTTTTCTTAAAATATAAAATTCTTGATCAGTTAGTATTTCTTTCCATTCCTTTTCTGAACTTGGAAATTGTTTTTTTGCCATATATCTCATTAAGGATAGTAATAATCCTTAATTAGAAATGTAAAAAAAAGTGTAATAATTTATATAGATTTGGACAAAGATGTGATAACCTCATTAATAATAGATTGTTAATGTTCTTTTCCCGTAGAATATTTATTTCTAATTCCTTCCAGAGGCTTTCAGCATCGTATGGATCTTTTGATTTGGCTTTTATTGTAAAAGTACTTTTTTCAGACCATGAGTGTGATTTAACTATTACTTCCCCTGAATTAAAAGGACCAAACCATCCAGTATTTGTTTCATCTCCCCAGTCAATATAGTACCAAACAATTGTACCTTCTGGATCAGTTGCTAAAAATGTGTAATCATACGATATTCCTGGTTTTCCAGTTGTTGGACCATCAATGCTTAATTGAACTGGTGGATCATTTGATTCTTGAATCCAAGACCAAGTATAATCACTTGAAGAATTTCCAATATCATCTGTAATTGTTAAAGAAACCGAATAGTTTCCTGGTGTAGTATATGTGTATGATGGATTCTGCTCATCAGAAGAACCTCCATCACCAAAATCCCATTCCCAGCTGTAGGGAGGATATCCACCAAATGCATATCCCTTGAATTGCACAGGTTCATTAATCAATCCATAATAAGGACCATATGCTTCAGCTTCTAAGGTCTCTCCAGCAGCAAAGATATAATCTATTCCATCAGTTGAAGGCCCTGAATAACGTTCAGATGAGTAAATATTCTCATTTGTATCCCAATGCTCATGAACACCAAGACTATCCGATATGTATTTCCCATCATTTTCAGGATCGTAGACGTTTTCTGGTGGATCTGCTGATTGATGTAAATAGTTTTGTGATCCCTCACACGGATTAGATTCTTCAAGGAGAAAATCGTACATAACTGAATCTAATGCAACAGAGTCCTGTGAGAAGAAAAGACTGTTTGTCCAGTCGTTGTTGAATGGATACATTTGAAATTTACCAATTGTAGCATGATCATAAGGTGTTGCAAAAATTCCATCTCCAATATTTAAAACAACCTTTCCACCAACATCCTTATGGGCAAAAAGATCTGTTTGTGGTGCTGGATTTCCTAATGTAAAGGATATATCATGATAATTATGAATTGCTGAAACAGGTTCCATCCATGTACCAAAGAAATTCTTACCTGCCAGGGTTACACCTGTACTTATCGGATGTCTCTTAAGTATTGGCATATTGATAAGATAATCAGCTTCGACAATACAAGTAGGAAGTGTTCTATATTCACAGCTACCGGCTGCAAAATAAATCCTTTCGGTGCTTGCAATAACCTTTTCTCGACCAGATGCACCTCCAGAGGAATCTTCATAGTGAATATTTTCAAATTCAGGTATTAAAGGATCAGCAGGATATTCTTCATAGTAAACACGATTGTAGAGCCAGTTTGCCATTTGACGGGATGCATCATAAATTGTGATATCCTCTTGAGCAACATTTAAAACGTTAACAAGCTGTCTAAGAAGTGCCTTGATTACATAAGGACTTGCATCTCTTTGATTATCTTCACCTGTGTATGATCCACAGTTATTTAGATTGATTTTTATTGCTATTTTCTCACCAGGCTGGTAACCTACATCCCCATAACCATGTTCCTGGTTGAAATGGCTAAAAAGAAGGTCCCATGCTGAGTAATCATCATTTGTATCAGCCAATGTCTTTAATCCTAAAGAAAACATCTGATCAATTATAGTTTGATTGTTGTTTTGTTTTTCCCACCAATATCCATTTAGATTTTCTTCTGAGGCATTAGCATTCCATCCCCATACTACTCGTCCAGGTTTATAACCTTGAGGAGTCCCGATTGGTTCTTTAGGTATTGGGTCCCACCTTGTGATTTTATTTTCATCCTTTGTTTCATTAACAGCATATACATTACTTGTAATCGAGAAGATTAAGACAAAAGCAACTAAAATAACAGGTGCAATAGCAGCTGTTTTATATTTTACTCTTCTAAACCACAAACCAAGTCCATGAAATATTGCACTCCACAATAAACTCCAAAAAGCAATATATCCAACTGCTACTGAAACAGATATTTGCTGACAGGGATAACGAATTCGATCAGGTCTAGGTAACACTCTAAGCAGGAACCAGATGATAGCTGCTAGTCCTGCTAAATGAAATAATATACCTTGATGGCTAGATAATTTCATTAATAAATTTGATTTATTTTTATGATGTTTGCTCATTTATATTTCTCCATAAATAAAATTTAATAATATTGTTATATATTAATTTGATTTAAGATTATCCCAGCAGAGTATTAACAACTAAAAGAGATTACCCTTCCGATTATATGGGCCCTATTTGGAATTAATAATGAATTTTTAGGTAAACCTTCCTTTTCATACTTTTCTCCCTCCCTCAGCTAGACCCTTTTTAATTTATCTTTTTATTGAACTTAGCACTTTATTTCAGTTATTGTAACATTTAAATATCCAACTTCTGATGTTATTATTGAGGGAGGCAATAATGAATGAAAAAATATACAATGTTACTAACTGTTTTTATGGTGATTAATATAGGATTTTTAAGCATTACAACAAATAATAGTAATGCAACTCATTTAACAGATAATAAAATATCAAAGAATTTTGTTATACAAAATATAAATTATGATAATAAAACCTTTGGGCCTAATCCTTATGCAATTATTGAAACTTCTTTGGGAACTATTAGAATTGAACTTTTTAAGGATTTAGTGCCTAATACAGTTGATAATTTTATAAATCTTACAAAAATTAGTTTTTATAATGGTCTTGTGTTTCACAGAGTAATTGATGATTTTGTAATACAAGGAGGCGGGCATTATCCTAATGGTACACGTAAGGAAAGCCCATATGGACCCATAGATTTAGAAATCCATCCTAATGCTAGGCATGTAAATGGTGCAATCGGAATGGCTAGAACATCTGATCCAAACAGTGCCACAAGTCAATTCTATATTTGTGATGGCCCTCAACATTTTTTAGATGATGAATACGCAGTATTTGGAAAAGTAACAGTAGGAACTATGTCGGTGGTAAGAAAAATTGCTGCAGTAGAAACTACAACTAAATATGGAATGGAAGATTGGCCAGTCGATGATGTTATAATAAATTCCTTGATAATAAAAGCAAAATCAGAAGAGGTAAATACGCCCTTACTAAACATCCTAGAAGGTTATCCAAATCTATTCCCGATACTACGATATATACTTGGATTTCAATAATCTCCTTCTATTTTTTTAGATTATGTTGACTAAGGAAAAAATTGATATAATAGTCCAAGATTGAGGGGGTGAGAATAATTATGATTTTATGGTATTATTGTAACAGTTGCATGAAAGAATTTAGCCATGTATTTACTGGTAGTAATGATGCCAATCGTTGTACATCATGTAGTTCCACGGATATTAAACGAATCGTTAGGAGAGCTAAACTAAAGAGAATTTTGTATTAGAATTAAAATATCCAATCTTTTTTTCATAATTTTAATTCAAAAAACTCTGTTTATATTTTGATTTAAGGTTTTATTCTAGTAGCTGTAGTATTATTTTCAATTGCCTATGAAGTTTTTCAAAATTTGATCTTTTAGGTCAATTGCAAAATTAATATGATGCTCCTTAATTTTACTTCTCTCAAGTAATGCAAGAGCATATGCAATCCGTAAAATTGAAAATTCAAGACTTCTATATGAAACCCCCTCAATATTTGCATCTGCATTTAAAATATAATCCTTAATTGCTTTTTTAATCGCAGGTCCTTCAGCGGGATCAATACGAGTTTTTGCTTTTCGAGCCCAATCTAAATATCCTTTGACAACAAGGGAATAATCTTTTGCATTTTTACCCATAAAACTATCGATAATATCTGAAACGTACTCTGCTCGTTGTATCCTTGAAACTCTTTCAACTTTAAAAGGAAAATCAAAACGATCAACTAGAGGTTGCTGAATCTTATTAATATCGTTACAGCTTGCAATTACACGAATTTCTGCTTTAAAGGCTTGTCGATTCTTTCCTTTAGTGATAACATACTTACCTTCTTCCATAGTCTGCAGAAGACCATTTTGATCATCTGAAGACATTTTATCAAGTTCATCTGCTAAAAGAACATTACCATTACATTGAGCAAGTAAACCTGGATGTATTGTTTTGCCTCGAGCATCACCTACAAGACCAGTTTTTGAGGTAAGTTCAGAATTAATAAAAATGCCATTCATCTTTTGCTGCCACCATCCTAAAAACTCTGATTTACCTGTACCCGGTCCACCACATAGTAAAATATGAAGTCTCATCCTCATATTAGGACGGTCATTTGTAACACCTAACAAAAGTGCACATTTACGAATTATATCCCACTGAGTACCTACTAGATATGGACAGATGTGCTTTGAAAGAAACTCCAAAGGATTTTCTTTGGAAATAATCTGAAAATATTCCTCCACTGTCATTAATATCTAATATCATAAAATCGTATTTAGTATATTATTATTTTTAATAAAACAAATAAGACATATTTATTTGAAAATAATTATTAATTTTCGAAAAAAATAAGCATATTTTATATTTATATATAATGTATTAGAAATCTTAATTTTATTATGGATTTTTAAATATTGTTGTAATGTTATTATTTAAACAGAATGTGGAACATTTAAATATCCAATATCTAATGTAATTGTACAGGGAGGTAACGAAATGAAAATAAAAAAGCAATATTATTTAACTGCAATATTAGTTGTTATAGCGTTAGTATTATCCAATGCATCTGGATTTGCTGATACACTTGATGATGACAATAAAGAAATTGTTTCAGTATTAGTTTATTTAAAAGATCAAGCTGATCTTAATTCAATCACAGATCAGATGGATGAGCAAAGGGCATCACTACAACTTCGCCATGAGACAGTAGTCAGCGAACTTCAGAATATTGCATCTGAAACGCAAACTGATCTTGTTGAATATTTAAATGAACTTAAAAGTCAATATCTTGTAAAAGACTTTAAGTGTTTTTGGATAGGTAATATTATTCGAGTTGATACCTATCAGCATGTTGTTGATCAAATCGCTAAGCGTGATGAAGTATTAAAGGTGTATCCAAACTATATTGTTGAACTTATTGAACCTGTAAATGAAAAAATTGAAAATAAACCTGATTTTAATAGAGACGTTGAAATTGGTCTTGAAGCAATAAGAGCTCCAGAGGTTTGGGAAATGGGTATCACTGGTGAAGGTGTCCTTGTTGCAACAATTGATACTGGTGTAGATGGAGATCATCCTGCACTTGCTAGTAGATGGGCAGGTGTAGCATATCCCAGATATGAAGGGCATCCAGAGTGGGCATGGCTTGACTCATTTGCTGGTCAAAATAATTTTCCTTTTGATTATAGTAACCACGGCACCCATACAATGGGTACTGTTTGTGGTGGTGCTCCAGGTGATCAAATTGGTGTTGCACCAGGTGCCCTGTGGATATCTGCAGGTTGGGAATATACGGACGTTTCTCAATTTGTTTCAGATATGATAGAATCATTCGAATGGATGGTTGATCCTGACAGTGATCCATCGACTAATTGGGATGTTCCAGCAGTTTGTTCAAATTCATGGGGATTATCTGATGCTTTTGGAGTTCCAGATTGTGATGAAACATTTTGGACTTACCTTGATGCTTGTGAAGCTGCAGGAATTGTTATAATCTTTTCAGCGGGAAACGAAGGCTCTGAGGGTTTACGTAGACCTGCTGACCGGGCAACTGATGATTATAGATGCTTTGCAGTGGCCGCTGTTGATGGAAACAATCCAGACTGGCCGATTGCAGATTTCTCATCTAGAGGGCCAACATATTGTACACCAACTGGTGATGAAGCAATTAAACCAGATATAGCAGCACCTGGTGTTAGCGTACGCTCATCAGTTCCTGGTGGTGGTTATGATTCATTTTCGGGTACTTCAATGGCCTCACCACATATCAATGGTGTTGTTGCACTAATGCGTCAAGCTGCTCCAAATATGAGTGTTGAACATATTAAAGAAATCATTTTCCAAACAGCATATGACTTGGGCGATGAAGGTGAGGATAACACTTATGGTTGGGGAATGGTCGATGCATATGAAGCGGTTATGAATTCTAATCAACCTCCTTATAAACCCATAATTGAAGGTCCAACAAATGGAACCACAGGTGTCTCTTATGATTTTACGGTAAATTCAGAAGATCCTGAAGCTGATGACATCTATTACTTTATTGACTGGGGAGATGGCACCTCCGAACAATGGATTGGACCTTATTCATCTGGTGAAGTTATAACTGTGAGTCATGAGTGGGAAGAAACAGGCGAATATGAGATAATTGCGAAATCAAAGGATAATAATTATGAAAGTGATTGGTCAGACCCTTTAATAATTGAAATAGTACCTTTGATTGAAATACAGTCTATAACAGGTGGATTTTTCAAGTTAGATGCAGTGCTAAAAAACAATGGTGATGAGGAAATAACATGTGTAAAATGGAATATCAATCTCGAGGGTGGGGCATTTATTGGAAAAGAATCCTCTGGAGAAGTGGATATCCCAGCGGGTGAAGAAACAACTATAAAATCAGGGTTAATACTTGGATTTGGAGAAACAAAGATAACTGTTTCTGCAGAGGTACCCGAATGCTCAGATACAAAAAATAAAGGCGGATTTGTATATTTAATTTATGTACATGTAAACTTTGGAGGCGAGTAACTTCTAGGATATAAAGCAATGAGTAAGGATACTATCATTTCATAATTCTTTAGTTTCAGAATTATATAATAAAATGCTTCTCCCTTAAGAGGATTTTCCCCAATTTTTCTACTAATTATAATATTTTGTAGATGTCCATTATATCCTTTGAGGTATTGATATCGTTATGTGCAAAAGTTTCAATAATATGTAAACCAGATTTTATATCAATTACCCATTCAAATGGCGCTTCATCATCGGTATGGACAATTTCATCATCAACAAAAAACTCTACCTTGTTTGCATTTTCTACACTTAGTTCAAGAGTAATTTTTCCTATAATTCTTGGAGCAGCTTTTTGTATCTCTAAATTCTTAAAAATTGTTGGTAATTGAAATCCTAAAAAATATGTATGCTTAATTAAAGGTCTTTCAATCTGTATTTTTGGTACATCAGGTTTTAAATTTCCATAGACTCCATCAATGTACATGATACCTGTCCCAGGACCATACCAGTCAGCAAAAATATTTGCATCATATGCCATTCTGAACCAGCCATCTTCGCCCCATTTTGTTCCCCAGCTATTTTTTACAATCCAACATTCTTCACTATCATCATATCCAACAATTGTTACTACATGTCCTCCAGCTCTACCACCCCATCTAGGTTTGTAAACACCACCAGAATAATAGAAGAAATCTTGAAAAAAACGAAAACAAATAACAAGAGGACCATATTCAATCAAAGCAGTTTTTATAGATTCAATATCGTAATCAACCCAGCCCCAATCCTGTATCTTAACAGTTCTATTTTCCCATCCTTGCAGACTTTCAAAGGGATAATCAAATGCTCTATGTGGATCAGGAAAGCAACCCTCATCTGGAACACCAATATCAACTAGATAGTTTGCTGCATCAATAAGATTAACATATCCTGATTGATATGTTCCTCCAGCATAAAAATAAAGGTGACATTCTGATAGATCAGGTTCATATAACTCTCCAGTTTGATATTGCATAATCGTTTCCATGGATGCGACTAAACCATATGCCTCACAAGTGGGAGCTGGAGATTGGTCTTTGATGGGTGTGGTATAAT
Source organism: Thermoplasmatales archaeon (assembly GCA_030672305.1). GTDB lineage: Archaea > Thermoplasmatota > E2 > DHVEG-1 > DHVEG-1 > SG8-52-3. Next base: position 23,231 of record DAOVGR010000052.1, read on the forward strand.
CAATACCATCTATATTTTGCCAGCTGAAGTAAGATGGATGACCTGATTTTTCTCCAGTTTTATCTAACTTTTCAGCACTAACAGGAAAAAACTGGATTATCATAAGAATAATAATTAAGAGTGTGATAGTTTTTTTCATATCTTTGCGCCTTGATTAAGTATATTTATTCGAAATATGATATTTAATATTTCTGATAGTCGATTTATTACAAAATCACCTTTTAATAGTTGTAAAAGACTTGATTTAACAATACTTTTTCCTCTTGGTATTTCTACAGTTAGTGATCCAAAATCACCCATCGCACCCCATTGATCTCCTGCTTGAGCTGTTATAGTATAAGTATCTTTACTTGTCCAGGAATGTGAAGCAGTAGCTTCAGTGCCCTGTGGAAAAACTCCTAATACTTGTTCAATTCCATCTCCCCAATCAATAAGATAATGCAGTTCATCACCTTCATCATCTGTTGAGTTAAAGGTATAATTATAATCAATCCCTGTTTTTCCTGTTGATGGTCCTTTTATCTTTGGAGCACTTGGAGGATTATTATCACCACCAATTAACACCCAAGTAGAATCACGGATAGTAATATCATTTCCATCAGTGACAGATAAAGTCACAGTAAAATTACCTTCATTACTATATGTATGAGTTGGATTTTGCTCATCAGAAGCATTACCATCTCCAAAAATCCAATGATATTCATATGGTGGTGTTCCATTTTCTGCTGAACCTGTAAATTGCACTGGTCCACCAATTGCGCCATGATAAGGACCATGAGTAATTACATTAAAACCTATAATTGAAAAATCAGATGAAGAAACTGCAAAAGCACTGTCTGATGATGTAGTAGCAATTACCTTAATTCTACAATTATCAGATCCACCCGCGTCAACCAACCATTGATAACAACCATTATTTGGAATTTCTGAAACAACAGTATCCCATGGACCAGAATCACCAGTAAGTGATACCAGAATGTCAACAGTTGAATCACCTTGTGATGGAGGAACTGCTGAAAGCCAACGTATATTACGAATTGATCCGCTCCTAAATGTTTCTCCCCCATGAGGCATTTGCATTAAGGCAGATAGATCAGTTGGTTCTTGATATGGAGAAAAAGCTTTAAGATGATTTTGATAATAAGGCCAATCATCTTCTTCTGCTTGTATTACAATATCCTCACGACCATCATGGTCAAAATCTCCATCAACAACAAATGCTGAGTATCCACCATCAGAAGGCATTGTAAATGTTGCATCAGAATCCCAATTACCATTTCCATCTCCAAGATATAAGTAACCTGTTGGTCCAGAATATGCAACTATATCTAGAAATCCATCTCCATTGATATCTCCAAATTGCGGATAATAAGTACCATAATTGGGTAGGCCACTAGAAGCTAAATCCCAATCATTATTTTGTTTATCATATTTGTAACAATGAACTCCCGTAGAGTAAAATCCAATTACTAAATCATCAAATCCATCATTATTCATATCTCCAACATCTAGACCTCTCCAACTTGAAGTTGGAAGACCACTTTGTGTGATGGTAAAACCAAAAGAACCATCTCCAAGGTACACATTGGTTCCCTCGCGATTTCCAACAAAATCAGGATTTCCATCAGAATTAAAATCTCCTATCTCAATATTATTGTAGGTATTTCCACCCGATACAGACCATTCGTGACTCCATGTTCCATCTCCATGATTCTTATACAGGTGATATCCGTTGCAACAACCAAATGATTGAGATACAAGATCAAGTAGACCATTACAATCAAAATCAGCAAGATCTGTTGCAAACATACCATAATCCTCACCACCAGTTCCAAGACCTTCTGCCCAAGGTATCCAATTTGAAGCAGTTCCATCACCTAATGCTGCACCAATTAAAGTATCACCAAATCCTGGATCACCATAGTCATGATGTACCCCCCAAACTATATCAAGAAACCCATCTAAATTTAAATCTCCAGCTTCACAACCCCCATAACCAAAATTACCAACTTGAATAACTGACCATGTATCAATTCCATCCCCAAGCCAAACCATGATTCCATGCTGCTCACTATTAATATAAGGAGAACCATGATCACCAACACAAATTATGTCTAAATGTCCATCATTATTTATGTCAGCAAGTTCTAGTTCGGTTTTACCTCCTTCTTTTTCAGGATTATTAAGGCCCATGGATTTCTCGATAAAGGTAACCATTCCATTGGTTGTATTAGAATTTTTAAGTATCATAATTTCGCTAACAGCAAATGAAGATACTGTTGAAAAAAGGAAAACGAAAATTAGCAATATTGTAATACTTTTTTTTAGCTTGCTGTTCTTCATAAATCATGCCTCTTAAACCATAAATATAAGGTTAAGTAAATTTTTAAATGTTATTTTACTTCATGTTCTAAATAAACCTTATTTTTGAAATAATCCAATGGTATTCTTTCCCATTATAGATTTATAATATTCCATAATATCGGGAATAAGTTTTGGACTCTTTCTAGGAGTAATTGTAATATCGGTCTGGATAAGCTCCTTGTTCTAGGGATATTTACCGATAAAGGATCAGACCAATCACTTTCATATTCATGAACATCCTTTGATTTTACTTTAATCTGATAATTACCTGCTGCAGTCCATGTATGGGTTGATTCTATAGTTTCACCAGAATAATACGGTCCTTCCCAATCAGATGTTGTTCCATCATCCCAGTCCCATTGGTAATATACTTTATCACCATCTCCATCAAAAGTTTTTGTTGAATATGTATATGCCTCACCTGCTTTTCCATTTTTTGGACCTGAAGGTTTAGATGGATTATCTGGAGCATCATTAACAACGGATACTTGAATAATGTCAGAATACCACCAGGTTTGACCAAATATTTCTTCTGTACCATCAGTTCCTTCAAGCATTTCATAATATGAGTCATTTGTTCGTTCTTTTATCATTCGCAGATAGGAATTATCTCCATAAATATCTGGGCGAAGAACATCTGCATAAACTTGATCGACTTGAGCTTTTACTACAAAATAATAATCTCCAGGAGTACTGATATATAAATTACCGTCGTGAATTACACCATTTGTTGTTCCACTTTCTGCACCGTCCCATCCAGTTCCACCAACATACTCTCCAGCATATTCATCATGATCAGGTGTACTATGATCGAAATTATTTATTGGATCTGGATCAGTTCCCCATTGAATATACGTATGATCAACAACTAAGCTACCATTAACCTGCCATCTCAATGGAATTGTTGTTCCAGGAGGAACTTCACCTCCATTCTCAATTGTGCTAGGATGCCATCTAACATAAGGTTGTGCAAGATCTGTTTGATGTAGGACATACCGGCGAACCTCTGCACCATATCGATGAACTGTGTCATTACCAAATTCACTTTCAGGTATATTTTTTGTAGTTGACATCTCAGGAGAAAGCCAAAGTAGTCCAGATCCAGGATAATCACCATTTACATAAGGCGCCTCAGCTGGATTTTTATCAATATCTGCTGCATATGCCCATGGTGCAATACCACCTTTTATTTCGTATGTAAGTAAAGCACTTATAGGTCCAATATTGCCAGAATTTAAATCTCCACCATAGTTGCCCATAAAATCACCAACTCTTAATGAGCTTACATCATAAAAATAAAAATCAGGAGGAGCATGACTATATGTACTTCCTGAAATAGGGCTTTTTCCACTAACATCAGGATGTGTCATAGCCCAAGAATAAAGAAGCATTCGAACTCCAGCATGAAAATCACATCCTATTCTACACAAATGATTATTAATAAATTCAACTAATGTTTTTCCTGGAACACTAGCCCAAATCCCACCAGTTGGGGTTCCAGGTCCATCATAATCGGCTTCACGGTTAAGGTCCCAACCATTTCCATCATATCTTTGTGGACCATGATCATATCCATATGGATTGTGTAAGACTTCTATGTAGATTTCTCTATTATCTATTATCCATTGGAGATATTCTTTAGAAAATTCATCATTAGTTTCATCTGTAAATGCCATTCGCATTAACCAATCAGTAAACCAATAAAGGCCAACTCCACCTGCAACTTCATCACCATGTGGGCTCCCTAGAAAAAGAACTTCAGGTTTATGTAAACCAAGTGCTTCATTTGTAATTCTTACATAATAGCAATCATATCCTCCTGTTGCAGTTCCAGTTTCATATAATTCATTTGCCTTAAAAACTTCAATATAATCTGGATATTTTGACTCCAATGTTAGATACCAACTTACAAGCTCATCATAAGAACTAGGTTTATCATACCAATCTGGAGCCATTAACGGATTCATCTCGTTTTCTTCTGATACTAAATATTCATCAGTTTCTTTTAGCATATCATTTGAATAAGCAGTTGCAAAAGTTGCGTTTACTAGCATCAATAAGACAATTCCAACAATTAATGGACTAGCTATCTTTTTTATCATATTTTATATCCCCCTTAATTAACGGCTGTTAATGTAATGGTTACTAAATATAAAAAACTTCGTTTTAAAAATAATATTAAAAACTTATATTTATATAGGAATAAATTAATATATAGATAAACAGTTATTAAAATGAGAGTTATTAATATGAAGAGTTCATTTATTCAAAGGAATATTGTCTCAATAATTATTGCATTATTTATTTTTTCAAACGTGGTAGGAGCTAGCTCAGTATACAATGTAAAAATAATTAATCCTAATGAAAAAACATTTTGTACTATTTATTCACGAACAGATGAATTTGTGGAAACCATTTTAGATATTTCTGGTAATCAACCTCCAGATACACCAGATATCAGTGGACCTACTAATGGAAAACCGGGTATTGAATTAGGTTATACAATTGTATCTTCTGATCCAGAAGGGAATGATATAGTGTATTGTTTCGATTGGGGAGATGACTCGGGTCAAGTATGCATTGGACCTTATCCCTCTGGAGAGGAGGTAACTATATCACATACATGGAACGAAAATGGAACGTATACAATTACAGTAAAAGCATCAGATATTTTAGGCGAAGAAAGTGGTCTTGCAACATTGAAAGTTAGAATATCAACAAGTAGAACCACTACACATTATAGAATTATACTATATGAAATATTTCATGTTTTGAAAAAAATAAAGAACGAGATTTTAGACTTCTATCTATAAAAATCATATAAACCTATTTTACGTAATTAACTTATATCTTTTAATAAAAGTACAAGTTAACTATCGTTAACATTTATATATGGGGTATCCAATATCTATTAATTGAAGGGGTTGAAATATGAAAAAAATATTTACAATTCTAATACTTCAAATATTAGTATTTAGTACAATTGGAGCTATTGCTATACCAGAATTAAATCGTTTAGATGAAAAAGTTATCAATGAATCCATAATAATTTCAAAACCAATTACTAAAGAGGAAAGTGAATTTTTAACAGTAAGTTTAGAAGAAGGAAATTCTTACTTATTAGAACCAAACAAACCAATGATTCCTATTGTAACCAGAGTTTATATTCTACCTTTTAAATCAGAAATTAAAAGCGTTGATATAAATTATTATGGAAATAATGAAATTTTATTGACTAAAGATATAATACCTGCTAAAACACCAACACCGATAGGTATGAATGTAAAGATAGAAAAAGATATTGAAATATATAGAAATTCTGAAATATTTCCTCAAGATAAATTTGCCTATAGAACAGGTAGTGGAATTTCAAATAATGAACATGTATTATTTTTAACAGTTCAATGTTATCCTATATGTTATAATCCTGGTGAAAATATTTTATATTATTGCGATAGTTTTGAAATTGAAATATCTTATAATGAAGGTGGTTATGAAAATACTGCTGGCGCAGGATATGATCTTGTTGTGATTTCACCAAATGTTTTTTCTTCAATTCTTCAAAAATTAATTGATCATAAAAATAGTTATGGTGTAAATACTTATTTTAAGGATGTGAAAGAAATATATAACGAGTTTTCTGGAAGAGATAAACCTGAACAGATTAAAAACTACATTAGATATGCAATTGAGAATTTGGATATTTCCTATGTACTTTTAGTCGGTAGTCTTGACCATATCCCAATTAGGAGTACTGCTATTGGCTGGAAACATTCATCAATGGATCTGCCAACAGATCTCTATTATGCAGACATCTATAATGAAAGTGGTGATTTTTGTACATGGGATTCAAATAACAATAACATTTTTGGTGAGTATAACTGGGATGATGGTAACATCGATGAAGTTGATCTTTATGCAGATGTTTATTTAGGAAGAATACCTTGTCAAAAGAATCTCGATCTAAATATAGTAATTAAAAAGATTATTCATTATGAAAATAATGCTTATGGTTCAGATTGGTTCAAAAGGATTTTATTACTGGGAGGCGACACTTTCCCAAACCATGGCATAATTGAAGGGGAGTATGTAACTAGTCGTATTGCAGAAGAAATGGATGGTTTTAATCCAATATTTCTATGGACATCTAAAAACACTTTCAAACCTTTAAAAATTAACTCTGAAACGACCAAGGGTGCTGGTTTTATTAGTTATTCTGGTCATGGTTATATTCATGGTTTTGGTACTTCTCCACCAAATGTAGAGAGAAGAATCGAATATTTCACTTGGTATTTACCTGGAATGTTTAATGGTAATAAGTTGCCAATTGTATTCTTTGATGCATGCCTTACTGCAACTTTGGATCATAAGTTGCTAAATATTATTAATTTTCCAGGTTTTGCTTATAGTATTGTGAAAAAACCTTTTGGGGGAGCAGTAGCTTCAATTGGTGCAACACGTGTTGCTTTTACAGATGTTGATTGGCAAGGTATCAATGGTGGTGCTGGTTATTTGAACCTTCACTTTTTTATGAACTATGAGAAAGGAATATCTGTCTCTGAAATGCTTACAAAAGCTCAGAACGATTATATAAATTATGTATTTGAAGATTGTATTACTTTAGAAGAATTTATTCTCATAGGAGATCCATCTTTAAAGACTGGAGGATATCCTTAATTTAATAATTAAGGTGTTGATTGATGAAGAATGCTATAAAAATATCTTTGGTTCTGATAATTATTCTTTTATTTATAACACCAACAAATATAGATGCAGATATTGATAACATAGATCCGAATAAACAGGATGGAAGATTTATTTCCAAATTAGAATGGATCTCTCCAAATGGAGAATTACCAGGAACTTATGAAGAATATTTATTAGAGCATCCTCAAAAATCAATATTGTTTTTTGAATCCCAAGATTTTGAGCCTAATGTTATTACCTCTAGTAAGTCAATTTCAATTTTAGTTGATCAATTATTATATTTAAACATAAAATCCGCTGTTGATGAATATATAACAGATCTTCAAGCAGAAAAATATTTTGTTCATCTCCAGAAAATCATTGGTGGTTCTCCAGAGGATATTAAGCTATGGGTAAAAGATCGTTATAATTCTGGTAGTGAAGGTTTCGTTTTTATTGGCGATATTACAGCTGCTTGGGCTGAAGTATCTGGTTCTGTTTTTCCATGTGATCTTTTTTATATGGATTTAGATGGAAATTGGGAGGACCAAGACAGTGATGGTGATTACGAGATACATACAGCAGGTAATGGAGATATGGGACCAGAGGTTTATGCAGGTCGTATTTATGCTCATTCTCTTACTTATGATTCAGAGCAAAATATGGTTAATGAATATCTATCAAAAGCACATGCTTATCGCATTGGCCAACTTACCCAAACCTGGAAGGGTCTTGAATATATTGATGAAGATTGGTTTAATATGGATGTCTATCTTCGATATATATATGGAGAGGATGTAACTCGTTTTGATTCTGGTTACAATACTACATCTGAAGGTTATTTAGAACAACTGGATCTCGGGCAACATTTTGTACAGGTTGGTGCTCATAGCTATTCTGGAGGGCATCATTTTGGTACACGGCCTACTGAATCAGCAAGTTATATTCATACTTATATTTACAGTCCAACAACCCGTTTTGCAAAGCTTCTTATAGGAAGTGATGACGGAATAAAGGTTTGGTTAAATTCAGAAAATGTTTATACAAATGATAGATATGGTGGTTGGAATCCTGACAATTTTGAAGTTGATGTAAGATTAAACGAAGGATGGAATAATTTATTATGCAAAATTAGTCAGGATGGTGGTACTTACTATTTTTCAGTTCGTTTAACTGATCTTAATTATAACACATTTGATGACCTTGAATATCAGATAAACAATCCTGATCTTTATGACGGAGAAGCAGAATTTATCCGAAGTTGGCTATTGAATGGATTTCATCAAGATATTTCTGACAATTTCTGGAATTATTTGACAACTAATTATCTAGGTGTGGACGAAGAAAGCATTAATCCTCAGGACGGTGAGGTTATGGGTGGAAATACCTGGACATGTTATGACTCTGGAAATCCTTATATCGACATGGGTAGCCATTGTAATGACGCAGATTTTGGAGTATGTTATGCTTTTGCTAGAATTAATGCTTTTACTAATACCTCCTGTCAATTATGGATGGGATATGAGGATGGTGCACGTGTTTGGTTGAATGGCAACGAAGTGTTATATGATAATCGATATGGTGGTTTCGAAGCGGATATGATGAAAATCAATATTACTTTACAACCTGGAGAAAATAGATTACTGATAAAAATATCAGAATGGATGGGAAATCATGGCTTTAGTGCTCGTTTATGTAAACCTGATGGAACACCTGTTCAAGGATTAACATTTGATCCACCACCTATTCCAATCTCATATATTGGAACATGGCTAATTAATGGTCCATATTTTAACCCGGATCAATCAACAAGATTGAGTACAGATTATCTTGGCGATGAAGTAAATGCAACCCCAAGTGAAGGAGATTTTGCACCTCTTGGTACATGGGAACGTGGGATAGATAATGGTTGTCCTTTTAATCTCGGGGAATACTTTAATCATGGTGGTTGGGTACTTTCTGAAGATATTCAAATACATGATCCTCCAGTATTATTCTATAATCTATTTGCGTGTGGACCAGGACGTTTCACAGATGAAAACTATCTTGCTGGGGCATACATCTTCAATACAACCAATGCATTAATTACTGTAGCCTCATCAAAAAGTGGAAGTATGCTTAACTTTGATGATTTTAATCATCCTTTGAGTGAGCAGAAAACAATTGGAGAAGCATTTCGAGAATGGTTCGATGCTCAAGCTCCTTATGAATTATGGGAAAAGGAATGGTATTATGGAATGGTAGTCTGTGGAGACCCAACATTATTTATTATAAAAAATGATCATCCTAGATCTCCAGATATTAACGGTCCCATTAATGGAAAATTAAGGATAAATTATGATTATATTTTTGAATCAGATGACCCTGACGATGAGAATATATATTATTATGTAGACTGGGGAGACGAAACAAATAGCGGATGGCTTGGTCCTTATTCATCTGGATATGAACTCACACTAAGTCATTCTTGGACTAAAAATAGAACATATGAAATCAAAGTGCGTGTAAAGGATGTAAATAACTTATTGAGCCCATGGACCACGCTTGAGGTTAATATACCTAGAACTCAGCAAAATAGAATTATTAACTGGTTTTATACACATCCTTTTTTACAATATATCTTACAGATATTGCTAAATATTCTTTAATATTTTTCAGCTTATCAATAACATTATATAAACAAATAATAAGTTTTAAAATAGGAATATGTTATATTGTTTAAGGAGATGGGAATGAATAATAAATTTCTGATAATTTTATTATTTTTTAGTTTTACCTTTTTAATTTTTAGTGGTTGTACAGATACTTTTTCACCACTAGATAAAGATTCCGTTAGTAATGGAAAATTAATATTTAATTATCCTCCAGTTGATTTGGATAAGGTTGCTTTTATCGAACCTATGGGAAGTATGATTGGAAATCATGTGACACCAATTGATCACCAGTATTATCCTTCGACAGATTTCTTGGAAGGTCAAGAAATTAAAATTGATGTGTACTCACCTGCTGATGGAGTAATAACAAATATCCAACATATGGGTTCTTTTAATAGTTCTATGGATGATTATAGACTGGTGATTCAACATACTAATTCTATTTCAAGTGTTTTTATCCATATTGATAATCTTTCAGAAAAAATTGCTAAATATGCTCCTTCTGAGGGTGAATATGTAAGTGTAAGTATTTCTGTTTCAGCAGGTGAATTAATTGGAAACTATAGTGGTTCTGTTGATTACAATGTTGTTGATTATGATATAGTCCTAACTGGATTTATTAATCAAGAAAGTTATAGGTTTGAACCTTGGAAGATACATACTCCTGATCCTTTCAATTATTTTAATGTATCAATAAAAAATCAATTAATCGAGAAATGTTTGCGCTCAGAAGATCCGATAGGGGGGAAGATTGATCATGATATCGATGGAAGGTTAGTTGGTAATTGGTTTAAGGAAGGTACAAATGGGTATGGCGGTCTTGAAAAGGATAATTATTGGGTAGGACATTTAGCAATTGCGTATAATAGTGTAGATCCAGCTCATATACTTGTTTCATTTGGTTCATATGATGGTGAACCAAAACAATTTGGAGTAAAAAATAATACACCCAATCCTACGAATGTTAGTACTGAATCAGGTCTTGTAATATATGAACTGGTTGATTATGATTTTTATAATGAAAGTGAACTTTGGGATAGAGGAAGTCTCATTAAAGGACTTAAAATAAAAAATTATAATCATGTTCATGGAGTTGTTTTATTTCAATTGATAGAAGATAGAAAACTTAATGTTGAAATTTTACCTGATACAACAATAGATGAAGTTGAAGGATTTACAAACAATGCAATTATTTATATTAGATAAAAATCACATAAAAAAACACAAGTTTTAATTAAAATTGTCGACTGCAAACTTATAATAGAATTAGTATATTTCAATTCTCTAACAAAAAATAAATGGTGTAAAAATGAAAAAACAGATTATTATAATTAGTATAGCTGTTCTATTGATCTGCATCTGTTTTAGCGGGTGTAATGAAAATTCAAAAAAAATTAACATAAAAAATAAATTAATCGGAATATGGTCAGGAACTTCATATTTTCTAAATGATACTACAAATATAACACTAACTTTTTATAAAGATGATACAGCAAAACAAGAAGACGATCAATCCCATATACATTGGTTTAACTTTGATATTGATGATAATTGTTTGAATTTAATATTACCAGAACTACCTCCAGAATATGCTATTTGTTATACCTATGAATTCTCAAATAATGATAATGCCTTAACCCTTACAAACGAGAGTCTTGATACAATAATACTTAACAAACAATAAAGAAATAATAAAAATTCTAATTATTCCTTTTAATAAGAAAATTCTCAGCTTTTGATTTCAAGGTTTTACGTGTACTATTTAGATGTTTTTCGATAAAAGTAATAACCTCTCCTTTATTTTCAACCTTATCAAAAAACATACTAAATGATAAAATCGCTTGTTCTGTAATAACCTTCTTACATTCAGGTGTGAGATGAGATGTTATCTTAATATTCTCAACTTTTAAAAGCTCCTCAGTAATCTTATTAATAAGATGAGGTTTAGCCATTGCAATCTTACCAGAGTGACCAACTAAATTTGCAACTGTAACCATATAGTCATTATTTATAAAACTATAATATTTATTAAAAACTTGATCGAACTTTTTTTCCTTATCAACTTTTGTTAAATTTGCAATAATTGCCATTGATTGCCAAATTAGTATTCTATATTGACTATCTAAAAGCTTTACAAAAAAATCCATATATGGATACAATTTTTCTGGATTTTCTTCGCTAATATCCATTAAAACTTTCCCACATCCATATCTAATAGCTGCCTTTGATGAACTCATACCATTTACTATCTCTGGTAGTAAATCATAATTATTTTTTACTTTATCGAATAAATCTTTTTTTGAAATTGTTTTATCTACTAATTCATCTACTAATTTTTTTCCCATAAGATACCTCAATGATGACTTGTATAGAAAATTCTTTTTTTAATTATTATGATAATTTTTGTTTATTAAGCGTAATTATTAAATATCAATAATATTATTCATTAAGTAATATCTTTAAATTTTAGAGCGGAGGTAAGAAATGAAAACTAAAAAAAATAGATTAGTTGGAGCGGGTGTTTTCATGATTTCTTTGTTGTTGATTTTATCATCAAGTGTGACAATTGCAAATACAGTTGATATAAATCAAACAGAAGCAACAGCAGCAATTGATACTGCAGATATGGAATACCCAGTAAATGTTGATTATAAGAACGAAGTTTATGAAATTGGTAGTTCTCAAAGAGTCACTTGTTATGCAACTAATCTTCATAATGATCCAAATGACAATCTTGCATGGTTCTATTCAGATATTCCAGATGACTTTATTCATATAGCAGATATCTCATCTGTTGATTTCCTTGGAGGTGGGTGCTTTGCTGGAGAAGTTGGAGATGATGTCTGGTGGGCTTGTGAATATAGTGCGGTCGAAGACAGTAATATTTGGCAAATAGATGAAGAAACAGGTGCAATGTATCTGATTGGAAATGCAGGTGTTGGTTTAAATGGTTTAGCATATGATCCTTCTACAGATACTTTATATGGATGTGGAAGTGCAGACCTCTTTATCATTAATCAAGAAACAGGCGATGCAACAACTGTAGGTGCATTTGGGACAGGTGGATTAATGATAGGAATTGCATGTGATACTAGTGGAAAAATATATGGAGAGGACTTAGGAACAGATAGCCTTTATGATATAAATCCTGCAACAGGAGAAGCTACACTAATAGGTGCAATTGGTATAAACCTCAACGATGCACAGGATATAGCATATGATAAAGATCATGACATACTATATAGTACTGGTTACAAAGGAAGTACAAATGGTGGCGGAGCATTAGGTACACTTGATCTAAATGATGGTCATTATACATATATTGGTGATTTTCCAATAGGTGTCAGTGGTGTACCATCTGAAATTGCTTGTTTTGGTATTCCCTATGGAATTCCAAATGAACCACCAGAGGCTCCCGAGATTGATGGTCCACCTTCTGGACCCAATGGGGAAGAATTATGCTGGACATTTCATTCTGATGACCCAAATGGTGATCAACTAAAGTACTTTATCGACTGGGGAGATGGATCAACAGATGAAACAGATTGTTATCCAACTTGTACACCCGTTGAAGCATGTCATATATATGAAAAGCAAGGAAAATATACAATAACAGCTTATGCACAAGAATGTCCTGATGGTTTAACAAGTGAAGTAAGTGAATTTGGAGTAGCAATTCCAAGAACTAGAACAGCTTATCATCCACTGCTTTTGAGATTTTTCGAGCGCTTTCCAAATACCTTCATAATATTAAGGGCTCTCTTAGGGATTTAAAATAAAATAAATCTCTCTTTTTTTCTTTTTATAAAATAATTTTAAAGCTAGGAAATACTGTTTTTAATTAAAAAACTAAAGCAAATAAAATCCATTCCTCTTCAAAATTAAAAGAACCATTTGGGATTTCTTGTCCTATTCCATATATAAACGCAGTTACATTCCGTTCAGTAGTAACATCCAATCTAATAGGAAAAAATCTAATTAACACAAACTGTACATAATTAAATTTGATTATTCCAATATTACCAAAAACACCTAATTGTCTTCCACTACTAGCATTTCCATGAACTAAAACCCTAAAAAAAAACTTAGGAATAAGTCCTGATGGTTTAGAAGAATATTGTAAATTATCTATTTGGTTATTTTGTGAAACTACACTTAATAAACAACTGTTCGTTAGAATTGTTACTATTATAAAAATTAATACTATCCTCCCTTTCAATTGTATCAACTCATAATGATATTTAATTTCTAGTATATATAATTTATAGAAATTTTTTCTAAATTATAATTTTTTAAAAATCGTTATATGGTTTTTTTATTTATAATAAATTTAATGCAAGCCAAATTAAAAAATCACTTGTTTTTAAACGATAACTATAAATATTAGATGTGATATACATATCACATAATGTTAGAAATATACAATAAAATGTTATTTCTAGCAAATAATAAGTTAGAAATAAATAATAAATTGAAAAGGAGGTAAAAAAATGAAAGATAAAATAGGAATTTTAATAGGCATTGGAATAGCAGCATTAGTAATAGCAACAATATTCTTTTATGTATTGAATGCTGGTGCCCTTGAATTTAGTGAAATATTACCCATAGTGATAGTGTTTATATTAGTAACATCCACACTCTATATATTGTGGGACAGAATAAAAAATGTAAAAAAGGGATTACCTGCACAAGATGAACGGTTAAAAATAACAAATTATAAAGCATGTTACTATGGATTTATTGCATCAATTTGGAGTGCTGTTGGCGCTCCATTAATTTCAGGAATACTCTTTGATCATGAACTATCAGGACATCATGTTACAGCTGTTGTTGTATTATGTGGAGGAATAGCGTTTATGATATCCTATATTTACTTAGCCTGGAAAGGGGACTAAGTATGAAAACAAGAATAAAGGAACTTAGAGCCCGATATGATTTAACACAAGAAGACCTAGCTAAAAAAGTAGGAGTGCGTAGAGAAACTATTTTATTTATTGAAAAAGGAAAATACAATCCTTCCCTAAAACTAGCATATGACATTGCAAAAGAATTGAAAACGACAATAGATGAGTTATTTATTTTTGATAAAGATTAAATAAAAAAAAATGAAAAAAGAGGTAGATTTTTTTATTTATATGTAGTTTCTTTCAATTCACCTTTGATATCTAACATGATATCGTTTGTATTTATTTCTGCTAGGGCTTTGATATAATTACCAGCTGAAGGTGCATAGTATAAAGAACCCAATAATCCCTGGAAGAACTCAATATTGTATGCTGTATAATTTTTTCCTAAAACAGTTACCTGCTCTTCCTTAGCGGTGTACATAAGCATAGGTAGAGTAACATTTTGTTCAAGATAAATTTCCTCTGGAAAATCACTTAAAAGAGAATGAAGAATCTTGAGGACTATTGATTCCACCCTTAAATTTGTAGAAAGAGTGGTTTCAGGTAGAATACCTTCCTTTCCATCATAGAGCGGGAAATCAATAAGTGGTCTTGGGGTTTCTTGAATAATGTTTATTGTAATTGTTAAGGGAAGTGGAATAGGTATTGGAAACATAAAAGGATGGTTTAATAATAAGGCTATTGATCTAATTACTATATTTGCTTCTTCAGCTGCTAAATCAGCTTGACGGATTTTTAAATCACCAGAAATTTTTGTAATGAAAAGAATTCCTCCTAGGGTTGTTCCTGCACCATCATCGTAATCAAATATTCCTCCAATATTCCCTGAAAGACTCATTTGATAAGATGTTGCTGTTATTCCTACTACACTAACTAAAAGATCATTTAAGGACAAATCCAGTGACATAATTTGACCAGTTTGATTAAGCTGAAAATTTAGTTTTCCAATTTCATATCTCCAAGAATCACCATTTTCCCATATTGGTACATCATCATCTATGGTTATACTATCTATTTCTGTTGTGATATTATATGCTAATCCTGACATACTAAACATCAACATTGTACATAATATTAAACAAACTAATCTTTTCATAATATTCTACCTTCCCAAGAAATAATAGTTTTTATTGTTTATATACCATTTGGTGAAATTTATCTTATTACGACACTCAATTAAAAGAAAAGAGGGTATTAAAACCCTAATAGATGCCTTAAAATTGGGAACGCATTCGGAAATCTTTCGAATAACCTGAGGAAAAATGGATTATAAACAGCTTTGTTTCTTGGTGTTAGAAGATACACATCAATCTCACAGGAGTCACTTGAATCATCTGAGTTGACTACTTTTACTGTTCCAGTAAATTCTGTTTCTTTATCATCCGGTGCAACAACTTCAACATCAACTGTTATTGAATCTCCAAGAGGTAGACCTGTTCCACTAGCAGGAGTAAATGTCCATTCGCCCCATTCTGGGTATTCATCAACTTCCCAGTTTAGTTCAGATCCAGGTTCACCCATGCTTTTCACAATGAAGCTACCCTGTACAGTGCCTCCTTGTGGTGCACTTTCCCATCTTAATTCACCCTCACAATATAAATTAGATTCATATCCAGGGATGTATTTGTAAACTCCACCAGTATACTCATCTTGACTGAAGGAACCAGCCCAACCTATTATGCCTTCTACCCAAGTTGTTGCAAACAGTTGAATTCCAGATACTTCAGTCCATTCTATCCAGGTATGACCGCCATCAAAGCTATATGAAGCTCCTTGATATGTAGGATCACTTGAATATACACCAGTACTTATATATAAATTATCAGTACCTGGAACATAATCAAAATCACCTGAGTAACATAGTCCAGTTTGATCTATCATTGTCCAGGTTTCACCACCATCTGATGTTTCGGCAATAATTCCTTCTGTTGATTCACGCTTATCCATTGCAAGACCATTATTTTGATCCTTGAATCGAGTATCTACCCAACAACCACTGCCAAATGGGGTATCTGCAACAGTCCAATGGTAACCTCTATCTGTTGATTTGAAAACACGTCCTCTATCTGCTGAATATTGAGTACCCCACCAAACGGTATCTCCGACAACATCATAATATCCAACTGTACCATACTCACCAGAACCCAAAGGTTCAGGTATATTTTCCTCTGGAACTCTCACCCAAGTATCTCCACCATCAGTTGTTGTATACATCTCATAATATCCATCAACTGGATCGCCCTGGCAAAAACCATCGTTTTCGTCCCAGAAATGTACAACGTTAGGAAATGATCCAGTTTCATTATAAACTGCTGTATCTTGATGAACCCATGTAATTCCACCATCAGATGTTTTCCAAATACCTTGAGGATTACCAGAATGCATCGCAATCCATGCTGTATTTTCATCTAATGCATAAATCATAGCAATTCTTCCATCATCTGGTGCTTCGCTTATAATATCTGCAAACCACTCATCACCACCATTTGTAGTTTTTGTAAATTCTCGACAAGGACTGGTTCCAGATAGTCCATCATATGCAGCAGCCCAAACAACATTTTCATCTACGGCATGCATAAAAGTCAAACCTCTGCTTGGCTCCCAAAATCCTGTAGCTTGTTCAACCCATCCAGGACCCTTTGATAATAATAATTTTAAGGGATCATTTACTATATTCTGAGGTTTTATAGTATCTCTTTGGTTAATCATTGCTGACGCTGGCATCACAAAAGCAAAAACTATAGCAAAAATTATAGTTGCTTTCAATATATTTTTTCCAATTTTTTTCATTTTTCATCTCCATATAAAAATGTTTTATATAATTTATATAATAATCTATTAAAATATAAAGTTAACGAATTTCAACACATAAACTCAATTATTATTAATATAATATATTATTAATGTTAATAAGTTACTAATTTTAAATAAAAATTTGTTATATAAAAGATAAAAATAAAATAGAAAAGAGAGGGCTAATTTTATAGCCCTAATAGCTGTCTTAATATCGGGAACGCATTTGGGAAACGCTCGAAAATCCTGTACAAGAACGGAAAATTCACTGTCTTACTTCTCGGTGTCAAAACATACACATCAATTCTACAGAAATCACTAGGATCATTAGAGTTGATAACCTTAATATCGCCAAAGAATTCCATCTCTGAATCAGGTGGAGCAACAAAAGATACATCAACTGTAACAGGTCCAGCTTCTGGAGTCAAACCAGTACCACTAGCAGGAGTAAAAGTCCAATCAGAACCCCACTCAGGATACTCAGAAACCTCCCAATCAAGCTCAGAACCAGCATCGCCACCATTCTCAACAGTAAAACTACCGGTAACAGTAGAACCAGGTGTAACATCTTCCAATCTAAGCTCACCAGCACATTTCAGATCAGGGAAACTTGGCCAACCCTCTACTAAAGACATACCATCATAATAGACCTCAGTAGCAGCATTTGCAAAAAGATCTACAGCAGCAATATCTAAGAGACCAAGACCTTCGTTACCGGGTCCTGCTGTCCAAGCCTTCTCGGCCAAGAGTTGTCCATTATAATAGAACTTGAACAAGTCTACATCAAGATCGATTAATGTTAACAACTCAACCCATTGGCCTGTTATCAACGGCAAATTAATTGCATCGTGTTCTGATTCAGCTACCTGATTTAGTGCATCGAATCTAATCTGTATAGCCCATTTATTTTCCTGTCCAGCACCATCTAAATAGTCACTTAACAAGATAAAATATGAGTTACCCGAAAAATCTTCTGGTATATACTGATATGCAACATAAGACCATTGCCCACTAGTATAACCCTCGTATTCATGTACTAGATCTACATTGTCTACAACTTCCACTGATTTTACACCATCATAAGCTTGGGTATCCACAACATATGCACCATATGCTGAATCACCGTCCCAACCTTTCCAGCCACCATCTGCAGGATCTGATTCATTATCTAAATAATGCCCTACAGCATAGCTTTCAAAGTCATCAGACCAACTTCTGCCTGATGGTAAAACACCTTTCTTCATAGATACACTGCTTACACTAGATCCAAAAGCAGCTACAACAAATAGGACCACTAATCCTATCACCGACATCTTACTTAATAGCTTTTTATTCATTTTACCAATTTCACCTCCCTTTTTATTATATATAACATAACTGGGTTTTAAAATTTTCGGCGTTAAAAATAATTCATTTCCAATAAATTTACAACAATAATATTTTATATCTTCTATAACATTACAAATTATCACTATTCACAAAAGACGATAGAGTTATATAATATTAAAAGCAATTATATATTTAATTGAAGAGGTGTAAAACTATGAAAAAGTTATTACCACTTCTAGTGGTAGGGATTTTAGCCCTGGGAGGTTTTGGAGCTTTTGCTATATCTTTAAGCGAAAAACAAAATTTTGAACAAACAACAATCTATTTTTCAGAACCAACAATAAAGGTTAATGAGAAGTATATATCTTTAGATTTACCAGAAACAACCACCTTTACTTGGGAAACAGATAAACCAATGTTACCTGTTTATACGAAAGTATATACATTTTCCTTTGGAACAAAAATAAATAGTGTGGATGTTAAGTTTTCAAATCCTATTGAACAAGAAATATCAATGCCAATTAAGCCAGTATATGAGTCAAAAATACAATCAATATATGCATCTCATAAAATTGAAGAATCTGAAAATTTGTTTACTTATTCGGATATTGATATTTATCCAGACCATCAATTCAGTTTTAGAACAGGTGTAGGTTTAAAGAATCTAGAACATGCAACTATACTAACAGTACATCTCTACCCTATCCAATATACTCCAAAAGAAAACAAAATTACCTATTCAAAATCTGCAACAGTTGATATCTATTATTCCTCACCTCAAGAAATTGTTGATTTCCAGGATGTGTATGACTTTTTAATTATCACCTACGACAAATTCCAATCAGCTTTGCAGCCTCTTGTGGATCTTAAAAATCAAAATGAAATAAATACAAAAATGGTTACACTTGATGATGTCTATGATGGCACATATTTTGAGGTTGAAGGTATTGATGCACCAGAAAAAATTAAATATTTTATTAAAAATGCTTTAGAACACTGGAATATTCATTATCTGCTTCTTGTTGGTAGTGGTGTTGAAGGTGCAGAAAAATTTCCAGTAAGATATGCCTACATGCCAGATCCACCTCATGAAGAACAATTCGGAAGTGTTCTTTATTATGCTGACATATACAAAGAGGGGGGTGAATTTGCAGATTGGGATTATGATAACGATAGTCGTTATGCTGAGTATCCTCAAGATGTACTAGATGTAGATCTTTATCCAGATGTTTGCCTTGGATTGTTGCCTTGTAACAATGCCAGAGAAGTCAAAGCAATTGTAAATAAAATAATTAATTACAAAGCACATAATAAAATGACAAATAAGATTGTACAAATTGGCGGTGATACCTTTCCAGGAGATCCTGAGCATATATATGAAGGAGAATTTGCAAATGAATGTGTCATGGAAGTATTACCTGGATATAGTACAACCCGATATTGGGCTTCTGAAGAAGAACTAACAAAAGCAAATATTGCAAAAGGTTTTAAGAGCAGCGTAGATTTTATGGATTTTTCTGGTCATGGTGGAACTACAGTATGGGGAACACATCCACCTGAAGATGAGGAAAAATGGGTGCCTGCAGCAACTCTAAGATCACCCTATTTCTATTACTTTAATTTCGATTTTGATCTATACTTTGTAAACAATAATAAAAAATTACCAGTAGTAGTCTATAACGCATGTTCAAATAATAAATGGACAAACTCTGAGCAGTGTCTTGGTTACAAAACACTTAGTAAAAAGAATGGTGGAGGTATTGCATCATTTGCTGCTTCAGCATTAGGATTTGGAGATCATGGAAGTCAAGAATGTGAAAGAAGATGGGGTTGGTGTGAAGTTCATACTTTTGAAGGATTAGTCAATGACAAAATACTCGGGAATGTATGGACTGATGTCATAACAAACTATGTTGATAATTTTTCTTCACTAAGTTGGGATCGAATAGACCAAAAAACAATGCTAGGATATTCAATGTTTGGAGATCCAACTCTAGCAATTGAAGATGGTGATGACCCAGTTTATCTTCCTGAAAACAAACCATTGTTCAATTTTTTTGAGAAGATATTAGATTTTTTATCTAGAATAGTAAAGATACTTCAACAAATTCTATAAAACAAATTTAAAATTAGCAATACAAAAATTCCTTTTTTTCTTTTTTATTTTTATATGATTAAATGCTCAGAATAAATACAATAAATAAATTCTTAAAATACTAATAAAATTAATCTATTATGTTTTTCTAATACGTCAAATATATGCAATAATTTTATTACTAGCTTCACAACCAGAAATAAATTTATTTGATAAATCAGAGTATTGGAAACTGATAATAGTTATATTGTTAATCATTATCTCTATTATTAGTACTGTTAAACTCATAACTCTAAAAAAATTTGATAGGCCCCTGATGAAAAACTATTTGGAGTTATTAATTCTGCATTTGGTGCTTTCCAATTACAGGGTATATTGTTTTTAACATAATTTTATATGGAAAACCAATGGAACCAGATATTTAGCTAAACCTTAAATATTCCAGTAAATTGGTTGAGTTCAATATATATTACTATCTTTTTTTCTATTGAGTAAACTTTTTTAATATCGTTTAATTACTCAATTAAAAATTAGAATGTAAAATTAAAAAGACTATGGCATAAAAAATTATTTGATTTTAATTTTTTATATGAAAACAATAATATATGGACTAATTGGGCCAGTAGCTTAGCTTGGTTGGAGCACCCGGCTGATAACCGGGAGGTCGAGAGTTCGAATCTCTCCTGGCCCATTATTCTTTGATTAGGAGAATAATTTAGTTATGGATAAAATAGATCCAATATGTGGGATGAAAGGTACCATCCCCGCTCATGATCATTATTTTTGCAGCGAGCATTGTATTAAAAAATATGAAGAGCAACATGGCATATCAGAAGAAAAAAAGTATTGTCCAAGTTGTGCTGTAAAAGCTGGAACACCTTGGTATAAAGAAAGAATTTTTATTGTAACATTAATAACATTGATAGTTCTTTCTCTTGGATATTTTTTAGATCCTGAAAAAAAAATCTTTAATGCTTTTATGGATTATTTATTATTAATATGGTGGGCAGTGTTAATAGGTTTTTTAATAGGTGGAATAATTGACTATTTTATACCAAGATCATATATTGAAAAATATTTATCTCGCCATCAAAAGAGAACTATTGTATATTCAATAATATTTGGATTTCTAATGAGTGCTTGTTCACATGGAATTTTAGCAATAGCAATAGAATTATATAAAAAAGGAGCAAGCACCTCCTCAGTTGTTTCATTTCTATTAGCATCTCCATGGGCTAATCTCCCAATTACTTTTTTACTATTCGGATTTTTTGGAATTAAAGCGGGGTTAATAATAGTCTCTGCAATTATTATTGCTCTTATCACAGGTTTGATATTTCAAAGACTAGAAAAAAAAGGTTGGGTAGAATGTGATAAATGTAAAATCGGAGAGGATAAAGCCGTACTTTCTGATTTTTCTATTATTAAAGACATTAAACGGAGATTTAAAGAATATAAGTTTTCAGCAAAAAACAACATAACAGCAATAAAAGGTACATTTAGGGGTTCATGGGCATTGACAAAGATGGTGATGTGGTGGTTAATAATGGGAATGTTAATGGCTGCATTTGCTCGTGCATACATTCCTCATGAATTATTCAAACAATATATGGGGCCAACATTTCTTGGATTAATTGTAACATTAATCTTTGCAACGATTATTGAAGTATGCTCAGAAGGAAGCTCTCCACTTGCTTTTGAAATATACGAAAAATCACTTGAAGCAGGAGCACCTGCATTTGGTAACTCTTTTACATTTTTAATGGCAGGAGTTGCTACAGATTACACAGAAATTGGACTTATCTGGCATAATATTGGAAGAAGAGCAGCTCTATGGATACCTCTAATTACAGTTCCACAAATTCTCATCTTGGGTTATTTATTTAATATACTATTATAAAATAAAATTAAAATCGTTTATTTTTTGGATATATTCTCATAATTAACAGAAAATTTTATATTACCATGGTGTTTAATAAATAATAAATATATAATAAAGTAATTGTAATTGGGAGGTTGTAAATGAAGAAAATTTTACCATTAATATTAATAGGAATTTTAGTACTTAGTGGATTTGGAGCTGTAGCAATAAATAGTGACAATGAAAAACTTCAATTAAAAACAATAAGATCAATCACACCTATTAAAGGAGGGCGTGATTTTACCCATCCGGTTCTTGGGGAGTTTGGTACTGCTACCTGGTGTGGTTATTGTAAATTTGCACACTCGGCATTAAAGGAAATCTACAGCGAGGGATTTTATCCATTTCATTATATATCAATGGTTGGGGATAAAAATAAGAATGCTTATGATAGAATAAAAGAGGATTATAATCTCTATGGTTATCCAACATTATGGTTTGATGGCGGTTATATAGTAAATGTTGGTGCAGGAAGTACTGAAGGTGCTAAAGCTACATATAATACAAGCATAAATTCATGTGGAAGCAGAGGTGTAAATGATGTTGATATATCACTTGACGTCGAATGGCTTGGACCGGATAATCCCAATCCAGCAGATGGTATTACTGAAGTAGCTATTGAGAAATGTCTTAGTTGGACAAACTCAGAAATGAAGATTTCAGTTACAGTTGATAATAATGAAGGGAGTACATACGAAGGTACCCTACGTGTATATGTAAACGAAGTTGTATCTTCAATGGACTGGGATGATCAATTTGGCAATCCATATACTTTCCCATTTTTAGATTTTGCATTTGAGGAGGAAATTTCAATAAATGCTGGACAAACATGGGGAGACAATACATACTGGGATGGTAAAAATTATAATGATGGATATGGAAACGATTTTAGAGATATAACTCAAGAAAATATAATGGTAATTGCTGCGGTATTTGATGATGAAGTGCATGATGGATATTCTTATCCTCCAAGTGGATATCCATTTGATGCATATTACGTTGATGAAACTGAAGGTTTTCTTGCAGGTGTTGACACGGATCCAAAAACATTTGATGTCTATTTTGGTGAAAGTAGTCCTCCACCTAAAGTATCCAGTAATCAATCCGATTTGGAGTATTGTCCCAATAATCTAGAATTCAGTACAACATATTATTGGCAAATTGTGTTATGGGATAATCAGGGATCCTCATTTACCGGACCAATATGGAGTTTCACAACAAGAGGTAATGATCCTCCAAATTCACCAAGTGATCCCGATCCAGAAGATGGAGAAACTGATATTCCCATCAACACCTGTATTAGCTGGATATCTGATGATCCTGATGGTGATAATGTAACCTATGATATCTATTTTGGTGACATTAATCCCCCACCAAAAGTATCCAGTAATCAGAGCAGTACAACATATTGCCCTGATGAGGTACTCGAATTTGATACAATTTATTATTGGAAGATTGTTGCGTGGGACGAATATGGAGAAATTTCAATTGGAGCAACATGGAATTTCAAAACCGAACCAAATTATCCACCAAATACACCGAGTGATCCTGATCCTCCAGACGGAGCAAATGATGTATCTATTAACAAGCTTCTAAAATGGGTTGGTGGAGACCCGAATCAGGGAGACAAGGTTATGTATGATGTATACTTTGGCACGAGTAGTCCTCCTCCACTAGTAGTTGAAGACCTACTTCAAACAGCTTATGATCCTGGTATAATGGAAGTAGAAACAATATATTATTGGCAGATAATTGCAGAAGATATGGAGAGTATAACTACAACAGGACCATTATGGTATTTCACAACAGAAGTTGAACACAATGAACCACCTACACTACCAGATATTGATGGCCCAGTAAGGGGATCAGCAAATGTGGAGTTATGCTGGACATTTCATTCAGATGATCCTAATGATCACTTTATCAGATATAATATTGACTGGGGAGATGGAAACTCTGAAGTAACATTGTATTATGAACCTTGTACACCAAAAGAAGTATGTCATACCTACGAGAAAAAAGGGTCATATATCATAAAAGCTACTGCTGAAGACGAAGAAGGACTTTTTAGCGGAGAAAGCACATTTGAATTAATAATTCCAAGAAACAGAGCAATATACAATCGATTTCTCTTACGGTTGTTTGAACGATTTTTAAATGAAAATCTGATCCTCAAATATATTCTAGGGATATTTTAGTCCAAAATTCTCTTTCTTTTTTTTTTTATTTTTCAGATTATTAATGGAAAATTTTAAAATACTAGGTAAATTATTAACAATTGTAAATATACTAAAAAGCAATTTTACAAAGGGGGTAGAAAATGAAGAAAATTTTACCGTTATTAGTAATAGGAATTTTGATTCTTAGCGGATTTGGAGCTGTTGCACTAAATAGTGACAATGAAAAACTTATTTTTGAAAAAATAGAAAATGAAAAGAATGGTGATAAAGGAAATGAGTTCACTCATACTATTCTTGGAGAATTCGGTACAGCTACATGGTGTGGCCATTGTTGGAAGGCACATGGTGCTTTAAAAAATATATATGCAGGTGGATGGCATCCTTTTTATTATGTTTCTTTAGTTGATGACGTAAATGTGCATTCTGAAAATAGAGTTGATGAATTGGTTATTAGCGGATATCCAACAGTATGGTTTGATGGTGGCTACAAAAAGGATGTAGGAGCAGCGAGTGTTGAAAGCGCTCAGGCACTTTATAACACTAGTATTGTTTCCTGTGGTGAAAGAGAAGTTTATGATATTGATATTGACCTGGATGTTACTTGGAATGGAAATGCAGAGATGGATATAGATGTCTCTGTTGATAATAATGAAGATAGCTCATATAGTGGACACTTGCATGTATATGTATCAGAAATTCAGTCTTCTATGGGTTGGGAGGATACATCAGGAGTTCCCTATACTTTTCCATTTTTAGACTATGCATTTAATGAGGATATATCTATTTCAAGCGGAGGTACATGGCAAGATTCTATTACTTGGGATGGACATAATTATAATAACGGTTATGGAGATGATTTTGGAGATATTACATATGGAAATATTATGGTTATTGGAGCAGTTTTTGATTCAGAAGAAGAATATGTTGATGACGCAACAGGATATAGAGTAGGTGATAATGCCGCTCCATATACTCCAAGCGATCCTGATCCAGAGGATGGTGATACAGATATTATCGTAGAGACTGATATTAGTTGGACTTGTACTGACCCTGATTTTGATGTTTTATCTTTTGATATATATCTTGGTGAAAGTTCTAATCCACCATTAGTAGCATCAGACATTGTTGGTACATCATATAATCCAGGATTACTAGATTTTAATACCAAATATTACTGGAAAATAGTTGCTAATGATCCTCAGGGGGCTTCAACATCCGGACCAATATGGGATTTCACAACTAGAGATAATGATCCACCGAACTCACCAAGCGATCCAAATCCAGCGGATGAAGAAACTGGTGTCCCAATAAATACTTGTATAAGCTGGACATGTGATGATCCTGATGGCGATGATGTAACTTATGATGTCTACTTCGGTAAGAATGGGGAAAACCTAATATTAGTTTCGAGCAATCAAAGTAGTACAAATTATTGTCCCGAAGAACTTCTTGAATTTGAAACACGTTATGATTGGAAGATTATCGCTTGGGATGTATATGGATTTTCAACAGTTGGTTCAACATGGTATTTCATAACTGAAAAAAACATTCCTCCAAATACACCAAGTGAACCAAATCCCCAAGATGGAGAAATTGACGTCCCAATTATCAAGCTTCTCAGATGGACAGGCGGAGACCAAAACCAAGGAGATAAAGTATATTATGATGTATACTTTGGCATAAGTAGCTCTCCTCCACTTGTTGCTGAAGATCTACTTCAAAACGCTTATGACCCTGGTACAATGGAAGTGGATACAACATATTATTGGCAGATTGTTTCAGAGGATAGTTCAGGTGCAACCACAGCCGGTCCAATATGGCATTTCACTACTGAAGCAGAACCCAATCAAC
The DNA here is from genome assembly GCA_030672305.1 of Thermoplasmatales archaeon. Taxonomy (GTDB): domain Archaea; phylum Thermoplasmatota; class E2; order DHVEG-1; family DHVEG-1; genus SG8-52-3. Next base: position 50,011 of record DAOVGR010000052.1, read on the forward strand.
CACCAACTTCACCAGACATTGATGGTCCATCACAAGGGTCTGCAGGAACAGAGTTAAGCTGGACATTTCATTCAGATGATCCTGATGAAAACGATATCAAGTACATAATCGACTGGGGAGATGGAAAAAACTCTACAGAGACTGATTATTATCCAGCATGTACACCTGTAGAGGTATGCCATATCTATGCAGAAGAAGGAACATATATTATAACAGCCACAGCAGAAGATATAAAAGGATCTAAAAGCGATGAGAGTACATTTGAAATCACAATTCCAAGAACGAGGACTGTGCATCACCCTATACTCTTAAGAGTTTATGAAAAACTCCTAAATATGTTTCCAATAATAAGAAACTTGTTTGGACTAGAATAGTCCAAATTTCTCTCTTTTTTTTTATTAATTTATAAAAACTACATAGAAATAATAATATTAAACTAGGATAAAATCTCATCAAATTGATAGTTTTCCCATTTTTTAAATCCTAATAAAATATCAAGTTCAATAGGTGTTATTATTGGAACTTTATATTGCATATAATCATCAATTGCAACCCTTGGACAAGCTGTAGAAACAAAACAATCAATATCTTTAAGGCCCTCTAAATAAAATGGAGAAAAATGATTTAATGAAAAAATATATGATTTCTTTTTTTTCGAATCAAGTATTTCCTTAATTTTATATGCTAATTCAATACGTTGTTGACCTAATTTTGTACCAATAATAATTCCAAAAACTTTTGCGTCTTTTGAGCGAGCAATAGCGCCATAACGCTGTCTAAGTATCATATCTTTCAAATCTGCTAATTCTTTTTCTCTTACCTCATTTGTATAAGGATCACATACTATAACCTGTTTTTTAGTAATGAGAATCAAACCTAAAGGATGAAAATTTCCACTACCTATAAATAAAAATGTATCTACCTCATCTGCAATTGATTTTGCTGCTGAAAAATTACATCCAAGAATCTGACCATTTAATTCAATACGATCATCTCCTTTTCCAATAATTGGTTCAAATTTATTATCAGTAAGTATTTTTTTTACTTTTTCAAACATATGTATATGTTGCCCAGTTGAAATCAATCCAACTTTTTTTCCTTTGATTTTTGGAATAGCTTTTTCTACAACCTTTGAAATATCTAAAATAGATACAACATCAACAAATACAGTTTGAATTTTCGGATTTTTAATTACAGGAATAGAGGTATGGCCTATATGAATAATTAATTCAACATCTAACTTTTTTAAATCATATGTTGGAATATCACATGCTCCAAAGCAGGGATCTGCAGAAATTATTACCTTAGCATTTGTTTTTTCTTCAATGAAATCAACAAATTTAAAAAAATGGGTTTTTAATCCATCTGGAACCTGTAATAAAACTTGTTGGTAATTATTTTTATTTATATTTTTAACAACATTTTCTAAGTTAATTTCATATCCTGTTATTTTCAAAATTTAACCCTCACTTACTTTTTTTTAAAGTTTTCTTAAGGCATCAATCCCCAACTCTATCTTTTTTCCATCCCAATTATGTTCCAATACTCAGGTGGATCTAATTCAGTATCCACAGTTATATGTTTAATAAGGAGCTTGGGGTAGATACCTTTTAAATCGTCCAAATCTACGTTTTCGAATTTCTTCAAGTTATTAAGATAAGCTTGTTCTGTTAGAGCATTTGATTCGTAGTTTTCTTTAGTTCTTTTCAATATTCGATTGATACTCGCATCTTTGGAACAATTGGTCTGTAGAATCACAAAGATTTTGTTCTGTGCTGCAGCAATACCCGCAGCTCTTCTCCGGAGCTCTTGAGTTACGAAAGTCGCATCTAAAATTACGCCACCATCTTTTTGCAAAGTCTCTTCTGCACGTTTGAACATCTCGTCATATACACGTTTTCGTATCTCATAATTATTAGCTATCTTCTCATCGAAGATATCCATGTCTTTAAGTACTTCACGTCTAATCAAATCGGTTCTAAGTATAGGAAATCCTTTCATCTTTGACACTTCCGCTGTAGTTTCAGTCTTCCAAGATCCTGGAAGACCACATGCAATAAGAAGAGTTCCCGGTTCAAGTTCATTTTCTATAAATTTTGCAAAAGGTTCCTTCATATCTTCACAACCTTATGATAGTAACTTAAATCACTTCTCCTAAATATCATCATATATATATTATTAATTTTCTAGTCCCTCCCTATAATTAATCTTAGATATAAGAATATGCCAATGCAAAATATCGCTGAGCCGTATCTCTTGATTCAATTTTTTTATCATCGGACACAGAAGAATCTTTCAATATGAAACTTGTGACCTTTCCTCTCACGTAAGCTCTGTATATCTTGTAAAAGTTTATAAGACAATGGATAAGTTGATCATCCTTCTCACCTACATGGATTAGATAGGCTTTACAAAGCTGTTTAGACAAACTCATACCACCGTTAAACTCAAGATCCATAAGGAGAAAGGCGATATCAGAGAGAGTATCTGAGTATCTAAACCTATCATTGAACTCAATGCAGTCAAAGATGATAATTGGATCTGTAAGACAGATATGCTCCATATGAAGGTCGCCATGACAATCTCTAATTTTACCGTTCTTAACCCGTTGAGCTAATAGTTCCCTATTTTCTTTATAAAACTTGTCAGTCCAGTTTTTTAAGCCATGGTATTGTTCTTTTGAAATAGAATCGCCAACAAATTCTGCTGTCTGTTTGAAGTTTTCATCTGTATTGAATTTGACAACATTAAGGTTACCGAATTTATCGATTTCTTTTGACTCTTGAGACACCTTGTGAAAAGCAGCAATTGCATCAGCGATTTTCTCAAGATCATTTACAGTAACAGTGCCTTTCATAAATCTTGATTTTAAGAGATCTTCATCTGATAACCGTCTCATCTTTACTGCATAGTCTACAATCTCTCCTTTTCCATTGATGGTATGTTTTGTACCGTCGAAGGTCACAGGGTAAACACCGAGGTAGACATCCTGGGAAAAACGGTTATTTAGTTCAACCTCCTTATTGCAAAAATAGTTTCTTTTTACCAGGGTTGAGAAATCCAGAAACTGAAAATTCACTGGTTTCTTAATCTTGTAGACAAATTCGTCCCCAATGAAAACAGTGGAGATGTGTGTTTGGGCCAATTTAATCTTATCGGGCATCTCAGGATAAGCTGAAGGTTGCATTAAATCGTCAATCAGTTTTGATTGTTCCATTGATATCATGGAAAAGCTGATCTTTTAAAAGTTTTATCTATAAAATAAGACTATAATACTTGTTTGAACAATCAATAACCAAATAACAGCAGGAACATACATCTTATACATACGTGTTGTATCGGTTTTCAAATAATCACTACTTACTACATTACAAAGATGTATCGGAGAGATAAGATATCCAACTAATGAACTGATGAAAATTAAACTCGCAAATCCGACTATATTAAGACCTGTATATTCAAAAAATGGTTCTATAAGGAAATATGATAATGCTATTGCCCCAAAATTGTATCCCGTTATTAACCCCATTATTAAAGGAACAATTATAACTATGAAAATTGGGTGAAACGGCAAACCACCAATCATTGTCGCTATTAATTCATTAGCTTCTGATACTTCTATCATCTGTCTAAAAACCATAATTCCAATAATTGCATAAGCAAGATTTAAAGACAAAGAACGTTTTATAATTTCATAGTATTTCTTCCAGTCTATTTTTACGAGAAAATAAAGGGAAAAAATACTAAAAACCACTCCAACTATAAAGATACCTCTTTGGAAATCTTTAAGATTTTCAATTCCAATTACTGTGAAAGTTGAGAAAAAAATTATATAAATAATAATAGGTATGATAGGTGGCAGGAGATATATTAAACCACTATATTCCTTTTTAGGTGTTGTAGTAGGAGATGGTATTTTTTTAATGTAAAATTTCAAAAATGTTAAACCTATTATTATAAATGTAATAAAAGCTGGAAAATTTGCAACTATCAATTCATAGATATCAATATTTGCAAAATCAGAACTGATAATTAACATCATTGCAGATGAAACAGGAAATATTGGAAACCAAATATGCCTGAACCAAACATTTAAAAAATTTTTTTGACTTTGATTTAATTTATATTTTTCGCCTTCTTTGTCTATTAATGGAGCTGAAAAAAGAGCACCTCCTGGAACTGGCATAAGTCCATATACTGCAGGTATTATTCCAAGTGTTCCTCCCTTGTAAAAAATAGATCTTAGGCTTTTTATCATTTTTTTTATTGCACCAGTTTCTTGCATACTTTTTGCTAGAATAAATATAAGCGTGAGAAGAATAGCTAATTCAATTGTCTGAAAGTCAAATACTTGATTATCATAATCATAAATCAATGCTTTGCCAAAAGCTATTGGTATTTTAATTAGATCTATTTCGGGTAAAGTAAATATTACTACAATGAATGAACCGAAGATTAAAGACAAACCAAAATTATATTTTTTACGAATTAAATAAATAACAACTATGAATGCAACAATTATCCCAATCAGGTTGAGCATGAATGCAACGAAACAAAACTAGGTATAATTAATTAACCATCATCGGTAATTTTCTAGATTTTATTTTTCATCCTGTTCCATTCGTGATCCTTGAGCCCACATCTCATTAAATTCCAGATTTAATTTTTGAACAATGTCCTTTTCAACTGTCCAAAAACCTAATTCATCCTTTTTTATAGGACCTGCAAGAATCAATGCTCTGTCATCACCAAGAATGAAATTTCCTTTTATTCCTTTATGCTCTTTAACATCCAGTCCATCAAGCATCTCTTTGCTCTTATACTTCTTAACAATTATTTTCGAATCCTTTGGGAGTTCGACATCTGATAAATATTCTGCCATTATTCTTGGATTAGATATCTCTGAGATATTCCAACTTTTTGTATGCTTTGAGGCCGGTGGTACTTGTGATGTTTTCTTTATACCAATCTCTATTGCTAGACCAACAACTACAACTCCAATAGCAAATCCTATAATCAATGAAACTATATCCATGCTCCATCCACCTAATATATGGTATATTTAAACATAGATATAATAGTTTGGTTTGTATATATGGTCTGGATAAATTTGAGGGTAATCTTTATTTTGAACTTTGTATTATGGGCTGAGGAAATAGGTTTAGGGTCTTATTATTATGAACAGGAAAAACATAGAAAAAATAGATGAACTTAGAAAAAAACATAATGTAATAATTTTAGCACATAACTATCAGCTTCCTGAGATTCAAGATATTGCAGATTTTTTAGGTGATTCCTTAGATTTAGCAATAAAAGCTACGAAAACAGATGCTGAAAACATTATTTTTTGTGGCGTTGATTTCATGGCAGAATCTACAAAGATATTAAATCCAGATAAAAATGTTATACATCCAGATATTGAAGCTGAATGTCCAATGGCAAATACAGTTAATCCTAATGAACTTTTAAAATTAAAAAATAGTACTCCTGATGCAGAAGTTGTTTCTTATATTAATACTACAGCTGAAACAAAAGCAATATCTGATATTTGTTGTACTTCTGCAAATGGTAGAAAGGTTGTTGAAAGTCTATCCTCAAAAAAAATAATTTTTGTTCCAGATAAAAATTTAGGGGCTTATATCCAGAGACATGTTAAAGATAAAGAGCTAACTATTTGGCCCGGTGTTTGCCCAACTCATCATAGAATTCGAAAAGAGGAAATTTTAAGAATAAAAAAGATGCATCCAGATGCAGAGATTCTTGTCCATCCAGAATGTAGACCTGAAGTCATAGATATATCAGATTATGCTTTATCAACAAATGGTATGGTAAACTATGTGAAAAAATCAGATGCAAATGGATTTATCATTGGAACTGAAAAAGAACTTTGTTATAGGTTAAAAAATGAAAATCCTGATAAGATATTTTATCCAATAAAAAAAGCTATTTGCCCAAATATGAAGAAAATCACATTTGAAAAAGTCTTAAATAGCCTTGAATCCTTAGAACCAAAGGTTGAATTACCAGAAGAATTAATGGAAAAGGCAAAAGTACCTCTTAAGAAAATGATGGATATTGGTCGGGGAGATTAAATGAAAAAGGTATTCATAGATTATGCCTCAACAACACCTGTTGATAAAGAAGTTTTAGAAGAAATGCTTCCTTATTTTGATAAAAATTATGGTAATGCCTCCTCAATCCATTATTATGGAAGAAATGCATTTGATGCAAATGAAGTTGCGAGGGAGCAAGTTGGTAGTCTATTGAATGCCAGTCCAGATGAGATAATTTTTACATCTGGAGGAACTGAATCTGATAATCTTGGTATTAAGGGTGTAGCATTTAATAACAAGAAAAAAAGAGGAACTAAAGGATATCATATAATAACCTCTGAAGTTGAACATCCTGCTGTTCTTGAGACCTGCAAGCATCTAGAAAAACTAGGTTTTAATTTAAAATATTTACCTGTTGATAAATATGGACTGATAAATCCTAGTGATTTAGAAGATGCAATTTCCGAAAATACTTTTCTTGTAACAATTATGTTTGGAAATAATGAAATCGGAACAATTGAACCTATTAAGGAAATAGGAAAATTAACAAAAAAACATGATATATTATTTCATACTGATGCAGTTCAAGCAATTGGAAAGATCCCAATAGATGTTAATAAATTAAATATTGATTTACTATCAATTTCTTCTCATAAAATATATGGACCAAAGGGCGTAGGTGCACTATATGTAAGAGAGGGTGTAAAGTTACAAACAATTGCACATGGTGGCGGCCAGGAGAAAGGGTTGAGAAGTAGCACCCATAATACACCTGGAATTGTTGGTCTTGGAAAAGCATGTGAACTTGGAAAAAAGAGAATGAGTAAGGATGTATCTCATCTTACAAAACTAAGAGAGATGCTAATTAAAGAAATTCAAAAAATAGAACAGTGTTATCTTAATGGTCACCCTGAAAAAAGACTAGCAAACAATGCTCATTTTTGTTTTGTTGCAATTGAAGGAGAATCATTAAATCTTATGCTTGATGATAGGGGGATAGCTGCATCCACTGGTTCTGCTTGTTCATCACAGAAATTACAAGCATCTCATGTACTGTTAGCTATTGGACTTGATCCAGAGGAAGCTCATGGATCTATCAGATTAACTCTTGGTAGAATGAGTACAAAAGATGATGTTGAATATGTAGTAAATGTATTACCTGAAGTTGTACAAAAACTCAGAAAAATGTCTCCATTATGGAATAGATAAGGAGATTCTGTATGAAAGATATGTATACTGAAAAAGTGTTGGATCATTTCCGCAATCCTAGAAATATTGGTGAGATAAAAGATGCAGATGGTATTGGGACAGTGGGTAATCCTGTTTGCGGTGATGTAATGACAATATATATCAAAGTAAAAAATGATATTATTGAGGATATTAAATTTAAAACCTATGGTTGTGCAGCAGCTATTGCTAGTAGTAGCATAGCAACTGAGTTGGTTAAGGGTAAGACTCTTGATGAAGCTTTAAAACTAACTAGAAATGATGTTGCTGAAGAACTTGGAGGACTGCCTGCCTATAAAATGCATTGTTCTAATCTTGCAGCAGATGCAATATGTAAAGCAATAAAAGATTATAAGAAGAAAAAGAATAAGTGATACCAATGAGTTCCTATATTGAAGTTGACGGTTGGAAATCAAATATACGGTTTTCTTCAGCTCACATAATACCCGAATATGAAAAATGTGGCCGTCTTCATGGTCATACGTATGCTGTTCATATAAAGATTAGTGGTGAACCAGATAAAAATGGTATAATTTTAGATTTCTCCATATTAAAAAACATACTTAGAAAAATTACTTATGAACTTGACCATAAGGTTTTAATCCCTGAAAAAAGTAAGTCAATAAAAATTGTGAAAGAAAAAAAGACTGTAAAAATTACATCCCTTGGAAAAAACTATATGTTTCCATTGAGTGATTGTATCTTTTTACCAATTAGTTCTACATCAGCTGAAAATCTTGCTAGTTATATACTTGATAAAATACTCAAAAAGATATCTTTTCCAGATAATGTTGATGGTATTGAGATTGGTGTAGATGAAGGATATGGTCAAGGTGCAAGAATTTCTAAAATTTTTAATAAATAATGGTTTTTATGAAAAAGAAAGCGGTCTGTCTTATTTCTGGTGGTATTGATTCATGCGTTTCTGCTTATTTAGCAAAAAATGAAAACTATTCAATATATGCACTAACTATCAATTATGGTCAGCAGCATAAAAAAGAAATTATTTCTGCAAAAAAAATCGCTCAATTAATAGGAGTAGAAGAACATATTATTTTAAATATTGATTTTAACAAATTTGGTGGTTCATCACTAACAGACAAATCAGTTGATCTTGAAATCAATCGAAGCTTAAACGATATCGGAAAAAATATTCCATCTACTTACGTTCCAGCAAGAAATACAGTTTTTTTATCAATTGCCTTAGCATATGCAGAGGCAATCGATGCAGAAGAAATATTTATTGGAGTAACATCCACAGATTTTTCAGGATACCCAGATTGTAGACCAGAATATATTCAAGCTTATCAAAAAATGGCAAAACTTGCAACAAAAAAGGGAATCCAAGGAAAATCTATCAAAATTAATGCACCACTCCTTTATAAATCAAAAGCTGAGATAATTAAAATGGGATTAAATCTTAAAGTTCCCTTTGATAAAACATGGTCTTGTTATAAAGGTAGCAAAAAAGCTTGTGGAAGATGTGATTCCTGTCTCTTAAGATTGAAAGGTTTTAAGGAATCTAGAGCTAATGATCCAATTGAATATGATTATTTTCCAGATTGGTATGAAAATTAGGATTTTATTTTTTTCTTTTCTTTATAATAACCGTACAAATCTAATGATATTGGAATTGAAATAAGAATTATTATTAGTATAATTAGACTTATAATACAATCTTGAGGTACATTACCAAGTGTACTTTTACCATTGGTAACGTCATTAAATACAAGATTTAATGTTCCAATCCAAGGGAGCTCACATCGAGCTTTACCTGAAACCCACTCTACTTTTATAGGTTGATCACAGATTCCACCGGGTGATTGATCAGCTCTATCATTAGTAACTGGATTATCACCTTTTGTAATATATCCTGAATGTGGCGGATTAGGAATATAATTATTAAGTCCTAATCCTTGAATTGTAATTGAAGTGACGTTGTATAGATCGTATCCTTCTACTGTAAAGGTTTTATCATCTTCGTTGTAATCTATCCAACACATTGCTCTATGTATGATTTGATCCCTATTTTCATTACCATAAGGACGATAAACAATTACATCTCCAAAGTCTCCATAATGATAGTTATTGGGATCTTTATCAATTTGTGTAATTATATCACTTCGATGGTTTACATTTACCAATAGAACCATATCTCCTGCATTAATTGTACCATATCTCCCAAAAGGTTCATTTTGATGCATCATACTTCCGGATTCAATTGCAACCATTGGTGCACCAAACCACTGACCAGTATAGGTCCATAGAGCAGTTAAAATAATTAAAACAAGTATCAAGGCAACAACAACATCTCTTACTAAGGATATTTTACTGTTATCGCTACGCCAAAATTTTATAAATTTTTTTTTAATTTTTTCTAAAATATCCTTATAACTCATTCTTTATCACTACGGTTATTGATGACTTTTTTGTTAGAGACAATATTCCTCGTTTCAGTTCCACATATAGGGCATATCTTTATACTATCTTTGAATTTTTTACCGCATCCACGACATCGACAGCCCCATTTAAACCTTTTTGTTATTCCTACTTGGTTGATTGCTTCAAATTTCAAATTTAATGTATTAGCAACGTTTTGAATAGAATAGTCATCAGTTAGAATTATAATCTCAAAGTTTTTATGTTTTTTAAGTTCTAAAGCTAAAGCTAAGACTTCAATATCTGTTTTTGATAACCTATTCTTGTCTCCAGTTGTATTAGAAATTTTTTGTACTTCATCAACTGCATCTTTATCCGGAGATAGAACAACCAATCCCTTCTCTCTTAGATATTGAAAATTTTGGTAGTCTCGTCCACCAGGACTCAGCTCATCTGAGACTCTAGATGTAGTAACAATTTCTGCTTCACCGAGGTCTATCGGTTTTCCAGAGAGAATTGCTGATGTGTCAAGTACATATTTCTTTATTTTCTTATTCATTGTTAGGACACCTAAAAGAGTTCCAATATTTTATATTAACCAAAAAAATTATATTAAATGATTATTGAATAGAATTTATTATACTTTTTATTTTTATGAGTTTTTGTTCTCCCGTTTCCATATCTCTTATTGTTACAGAATCCTTTTCAATTTCTTTTGGACCAATAATTATAGCTTTTTTTGCATTTATCGAACTTGCATATTTAAGAGATTTTCCTAGACCTCGTCTTAACAGATCTAAATCAACAGTAAAGCCTTGATCTCTTAAAGTTTGAACAATATTAATTGCTTTTTCAATAATATCTTCAGCCAGCGGTATCACATAAACATCCATTTTTGTTATGGGAAACTTAAAATTTTCAGATTCTAAGGCAACTATTGTACGGTCAAATCCGATTGCAAAACCAGCAGTTGAGGAGTCTTTCCCGCCAAATAGAGAAATTAGATCGTATGCTCCTCCACCACAAAGTTGTTTTTCAGCTCCAAGAATTGGTGCTTCTATTTCAAACACAAGTCCCTTATAGTAATCTAGGCCTCGAACAATATTCATTTGTATTTGAAAATGTTTAATTCCAAATGCTTTTTCTAATAATGTAAGTATTTTTTCAAGTTTTTCAAGTTCCTTTTTTGCTAAATTATTTTTTATAAATTTATTAACAATTTTAATATCTGTTGTTTTCAGTAATTCTATTAGATCTTTTGCATCTTTATTTACAATATCAAAATCTTTCAAAGCGTCAAAAACATCTTCAAACATAGATTTATCAATAAGGGGGATTAGATATTTTTGTTGTTCTTTTGTTAATTTTAGTTGGTTGAATATTGATGATAAAATAGTTAGATTTCCAATATTTAATTTAAGATTTTCAACCCCTGAATTTTTTAATATTTTATAAGCTAGAGTAATAAGTTCAGCATATGCTTCAGGAGAATCTGTTCCGATTATTTCGCATCCTGCCTGGCTAAACTCTCGGTATCTTCCTTTCTGTGGTCTATCATATCTATAACAATTACCAAAGTAAAATAACTTAAGTGGTTTTGGTTCCATTTGAAGTCTTTCAACATAAAAACGAATCACTGGAGCAGTTAATTCTGGTCTTAATGCTAGATCTCTATCACCCTTATCTTTAAAAAAATATAATTCCTCAATTATTTCCTGACCAGATTTTGCCTTAAAAAGCTCAAGGGTTTCAAAAGTTGGGGTTTGAATCTCGTGGTAACCAAACGATATAAAAGTAGATCGCATAATTTCTTCAATGTATCTACGTTTTTGCATTTCTTTTGACGTAAAATCTCTGGTTCCTCTTGGTAGATTAAACACGTTTTGATTGTATAAATATATCATTTAATACTGTTTCGACTAAAATAAATTTATAACAAATTATGTTGTTATACCAAAACATTTATATCTATGTATTCTTTATTTTAATATTAATAAGAAAATATATGGGAGAGCGATTTATATTAGAAAAAAAATATTTACTCTATTAATATGCCTAGTTTTATTTGGTTCTTTTTCAGGCGCATCAACTTTTCAAATAACTCCAATTGATATTATAAATACAGCATCTATTAATCAAAATTATACACATACTGTATTTGCTGGAGTAGCGGCGTCTCAATCTTGTACCCCTTGTCATAACTGGAGTGAGAACATTTATAATATATATATGACTGGATTATACGATTTTGAATATTCCACCATGATTTGTTTTGACGAAGAAGGTCTGCCACTAAATTATGATGCAATATATTGGGCACTCAATTATAGTATTGACCAATTTCCTACAACTTTTTTTGATGGGAATTATAAAAAAATAAAAGGTGATTATATCGAAAAACTACCTGATGTATTAGATACCTGTGGTAATAGAACAGTAGCAAATATTACTGCAAATATAACAGCTGTATTAGTTGAAAATGCAACTATAAACATTTCAATAATAATTGAAAACAACGAAGAATTTCATTATAACGGTTATATAAGAGCATTTATTACAGAGATTGTATCCAGATATAAAACTCCTTTTGATGATCCCTTTCATTTTGGTTTTTTAGATTTTGCTTTTGATGAGAGTATCACGATAAATCCCGGAAATATCTATACAGATTCCACTATCTGGAATGGTTATGAGCATCAGGATGCTCATGGTGATGATTTTGGTGATTTAAAAGCAAACAATATCCAGGTAGCTCTAATTGTTTATAATAATAGTAATGGATATGTCGATGATACAGTAATTACGCAGATCCCAAATAATCCACCATTTAAGGCAATTGATCCTTATCCTGAGAATGGTGCAATAGATGTTAGAGCTGATGTTGATCTGAGCTGGAATTGTACCGATCCAGATGGAGATGAATTAGTTTATGATGTTTATTTAGGAACTACAAATCCCCCACCTCTTGTTGCATCAAATGTACCTGAAACTTTTTTTGATCCGGGTCTTCTTGAATTTCAGACACCTTATTATTGGTTTATTGTTTCTAATGATAATCGAGGTGGTACAAACGAAAGTATTATCTGGAATTTTACAACAAAGTTTAATTATATTCCTGATGTACCTGCAATACCATATGGGCCAACTGAGGGAGATGCAGGAGAAGAACTTGTATACGTGACAACTACTTTTGATCCTGATGGAGACGATTTGTATTATTGGTTTGAGTGGGGTAATGGAAATAATAGTGGATGGGTAGGACCATTTCAATCTAATGAAATTGCAAATGCAAGTTATATTTGGCCTGAGGGCAGAAATTATACAATAAAGGTTAAAGCAAAAGATGAATATGGAGCAGAAAGTATATTTTCAAGAGGTTTTTCAATTCATATCAATGAACCAAAACTTCAAATCGATAATATTTCTGGAGGTTTATTTAGGGTTTCTACAGATATAAACAATATCGGTGATGGGGAAGCAAGAAATATAGATTGGAATATCAAGTTAAGCACTGGTATTGTAATTATTGGTAGAGAATCATTTGGTGAAATCGATAATATCTTAACTGGTGAAGAAGAACATATCCAATCTAGACTTATTATTGGTATAGGAAAAACCAAAATTATTTTAGAAGCAAATGTTCAATATGGCGAGTCTGATACAATAACATTAGATGCGTTTTTACTAGGATGTTTTATCTTGATAAGATAAGATTTTATTATGTAAAATTAATCTATTTTAATCTTTTTTTCATAAAAGATTCCAGATTATTAAAAGCATGTTCAAGTGTTTCAATTGTAGGTAAGATCACTGCTCTAAAATGATTTTTACCATATGTTTCACAAAAACCTGATCCATGAACAACTAAAACATGTGCTTCATTTAATAGATCTAAAACAAATTCTTTATCTGTTTTCCATATTCCACTATTCATTGCCTCAATTTTTGGAAATATGTAAAATGCACCATCTGGTCTTGCAGTAGAAATTCCTTCTATTTCATTTAATCTTTTATAGGAGAAATCACGTCGTTTTCTTAGTTTATTATTAACTTCAATTATATGATCTTGAGGACCTTTTAAAGCTGCTATACAAGCACGTTGACATATAGAACTTGCACATAACCTAGATCGCGCAATTCGCATAAATGCATCTTGTACTTCATTAAGTTCACCAGAATGATGAAACAAGACATAGCCCGTACGCCATCCAGGTACTAAATAGACCTTTGAAAAACCATTGAAAGTAATAACTGGGATATCTTTTCCTAGTGTAGATGTAGCATATTGTTTTTCATCAAAGGTCATATCATCATAGATTTCATCAGATATGATTGGAATCTTATATTCTCCTGCGATATCGATTATTTCTTTTATCACATTTTTAGAATAAAGTGCACCAGTTGGATTGTTGGGATTTATAATAACAATTCCTTTTGTTTTGTCTGAAATCTGTTTACGAATACTATCTACATCAGGTTGCCATCCTTGCTCTTCAATACATCTATAAGGTATAGGAATTGCATCATTGAATCTTGTAATAAGTGTATATTGTGGATAGGTAGGACCTGGAATTAAAAGTTCATCATTTGGATCAAGAAAGGCATTAATAAGGATTTGAAGGGCTTCCGTTACACCTGTAGTAACACATATTTCATCTAATTGATAATCAATATTGTTTCTTGTTTTTTCACGTTCAATTATTGCCTGTCTGAGCTCCAATTCCCCCTCAGAGGGCGAATATCCATTATATCCTTGGTTTGTTGCATCAAACAAAGAATCTCTCATATGTTGTGGAGTGTCAAAATCATATTTATTTGGATCACCAATGTTAAGGTGAAATACTTTTATTCCTTTTTCTTCTAATTTCCTTGCAGGTAAAACTACCTCTCTGATCGCATAAGAAATACCTTTTGAGCGTTTAGAAGCCTTGATCATAACTTCCACGGAGGCATAGTATTATAAATTAAAATAAATAGTTGGTGGTAAAAAATTATATTTAAGAGGATTTTTTAGAGGATTAATCCGCTTTAACTATGCATCTGAAAGAATTTTTATCCTTGATATATTGAAAATTCTCATAAACAAGAAATGTAGAACCATCCTTTCGCTTATGTATTGTTTTAAAGCTAAAGTGACTATTTTTCTTAGCGTTATCTATCTTTTCTTTAATATCTTGCATTGTTTCAAGAGCATCAAAATCAGTAATATTTAAAGAAAGCATCTCGTTTTTACTATATCCTAATTTTTTATACATGGAATCAGTGCATGCTAAGATATTTGCATTTTCATCAAATATAAAAATATAGTCTATTTTATGCTCCTCTAATTTTTCATCCTGTTTTTTTGAATTAGTTTCTGAGGACGCTATTTCTTTTTCTGAGTTACGCTCATTTAAAAGCTCGGTAATTTCCGTTTTTAAATCTGATAATTTTGTATTTAATTCCTTAATTTTATTTTCAGCTTCTTTTTCAGTTGTAATGTCAGTATTTATTCCTCTATATCCCAATAAGTTCCCAGACTCATCTAAAAGAGGCATCCCATTTGTCCTGACACAGATTTTTTCGCCATTTTTATTAACAATCCAGTTCTCAAGATTATTTATTGGAGAATTATTCTTAATTGCCTCATTGAATATCTGCTTTGATTTTTCAACATTTTCAACAGATATTGTATCAAAAAAACTCTTACCAACTATATCTTCCGGGGTGTATCCTAAAAACTTTGAAATATTTCCTGAACAAAAAGTGTAATTTCCTTTTGAGTCAGTTTCCCATGTCCATCCTGATATGCTGTCAAATAAATCATCTTGTTTATTCATTGTTACTTCTTTTCCTTTTTCATTATCCCCAAATATCTCACCTTTTTTTACACCAACCTTATGAATCGCGAGTTTTAAGCTTGCCATAATTCTATTCAGTGAGTCAGTTAAGTTGTTAATTTCATGAATTTCACTTGAAGCAAGAGTAACATCTAATTTTCCTTTAGATATATCAATGATGTTATCTGTTAATTTTTCAAGAGGTCTAGTTATCAAATATGAAATCATAATTGAAACAACAAAAGTAACTAAGAAGATTATTCCAATTAACAGAAATGAGGACTCAAATCCCTCAATACCTCCAATTATACCAATTGGAATGGTTGATATAGCAATACACATAATTACTAATAATGTTCTTAATTTCGTTCTAACACCTCATCCTCTGGAGCATCATAAGCTGCATCATTTTTCTTATTTATAATTGTTTTTTCTTCACCAAAAATTCCCCCAATTTTATATTTAAAATTTGTTCCTTTCTCTTGTGGAATAATATGTAAATCGGTTAGTGAATTAATATATTCAAATAGATCATCCTTACCCAGGGCATTCTTGCTTTTTAAGTCATTGAACTCTGAATTACCAAGTGGCCCAAGGACCGTTTTGAATTCCTCACAGATTTTCTTTTCAATTAATTTCTTTGATGAAAACAGTACTTTTATTGGTTCTATATTCTTAATTGGTTTTAAAGGTATGGTAAACGAAAACTTACTTCCCTTATCTTGTTTGCTTTCTACCCATATTTTCCCTTTTTGAGCTTCAACAATTCCTCTGCATATCGCAAGACCTAAACCGGTTCCACCGTGTTTTCGACGAGATGAACTTTCTACCTGAAAGAAGGGTTCAAAAATCCTTATTTGATTTTCAGAGGTCAACCCACAGCCATAATCTCTAACAGAAAAGAGGATATGATCTTCTTTTAATTTTGCATCAATTTCTATTTTAGAATTTTCTTCTGAAAATTTTATTGCATTATTAACAAGATTTCTTAGTACCTGACTTAACCTATCAGGATCTACTTCAATTATTGGAATTTTATCTACATTTATTACAAGGCTTATGTTCTTTTCCTTTGCAAATCCTTCCATAAATTTTGTTGTTTCATCTATAATTTGTGATATATCAGTTTCTTTAAAATTAAATTTTAATCTTGCTGCTTCTATTCTTGATATTTCCAAAAAGTCTACAATTATATTATCAAGTCTATCAGAGTTTCTTGTAATAATTTCCAAACTTTCTTTTTGTTTTTTATTTAACTTACCAAAATATCCTTCTTGAATCATCTGAAGCTGGGCTTTCATAGGAGTCATTGGGCTTCTAAGCTCATGGGAGGTTATACTTAAAAACTCTGTTTTTGCATTATCAATTTCTTTTCTTTCTTGCTCTAATCTTCCAAGAGCTGCTGTTGTCAAGTTAAATGCATTTCCCAATTCTGAAATTTCATCATCAGTCTTAATTTCTAATTTAACATCATAATTTCCTTTTTCAAGTTCTAAGGTTGCCTTGTATAATTCCTTTATTGGTTTTGAGATAGACCTAGTTACAAAAAATCCAATTACTCCTGCATTGACTATACTAATTAAAATAATAATAAAAACAGCAGTTGTTCTAAGTAGAGCTGCTTGTTCTGAAAATAAACCAGATGGAAATGAAGATGCCAGTATATAATAAAATAAGAAAATTCCAAGAGCAGGAGCCATCAATGCTACAATAACAAGAAGTGAAAGTTTTCTATTTATCTTTGAAAAGATTAGGTTTTTTAAGCTGAATTTTTTAGCATCCATCCCATGGCCCCTCGTTTGTTTAGGTGTCTAATTAAAGTCTTTTAGTATAAATCAACCATTTAGTATAAACTCAACTCTATCAACCAAGTCAGATACATTAAAGGGTTTTTGAAAAAAATCAACTATATTTGGTTGAGAACAAAGACCCCTTCTTCTTGCATCAGAAATTCTTACCACACTCATATAGGCAATTTTGATATCCTGTATTTGTTTGATAATCTCACCTACAGGTTTACCTGGCATCATAATGTCTAATAGTATTAGATCAGGTTTTATATCTCGTAATTTTTGTAGACAGTCATCTCCATCTACTGCAGTTTCGACTGTATAACCATTTGCATTTAGTATTGTTTTAACACTCTCTCTAACATCTTCTTCATCATCAACTATTAGGATTATTTTTGGCATTTTTCACCTATTATTTGAGTATTTAGAATAGAGTTTATTTTGGTTGAATCCCATCTCTATTGAATTTTGTATCTGTTTTTTATGTATATACTTTTACCAGCAAACTTTTATATAATAAGATTTACTGGTTTTTCGTCTATTTTCTCCCCATATTTAAACTTTACGGCATTAGTCGTGTTAATCGTTAACAATATTATTCTTTATGAATGTACTTTTCTGTTGTATACTGAGAGTAGGGATAAGGTATTATTATTCAATTCCCCATTTAATTTAGTATATATATCAGTTATAAACATATCTATTTATATATCTTTCTAAATATAGAAAAACATATAGAACGTAAACTTCGTGAAATAAGTAGTAGACTTGTGATTACAATTCCAAAACAAATTTGTGATTTCTACAATTTTAAAAATGGAGATATTTTATCTATTGAACCTATTGGAACCGGTGAATTAAGACTAAGAAAAAAATAATTAAATTTTCTAATAAATCACAATCGAGTGTAAAAGTAAAATACTTATGTTTGTATACAATGTAAATAAAGGGCTCTATATCTGTTATTTCTCCTGATGACAAACAGTACTATTTTAATACTATTTATTAAATAAAACAAAGTTGATATAAAATTATATGTCTCTTTAATTTCAGAAAAACATTGGCTGATACGTCAATCTTCACTATAAAAATACCATTTCCATCTATACCAAAGGTTCAATTCCAAGTAAAGTAAACGGATTTTCAAAATCAAAGGGTACAAGTTGAATTCCTACAAAACTAAGTAATAGGAATATAACACCCAGGACAAGGAACAAAAGATACGGCTGATTTTTAGCAACAGCAACATTTCCACCCCTCTTGAGAACCAAATAAATACTTAGAAATATAAGACATACTCCAACAAATCCGGAGAGAGACCATAGCTGAGAAATAATCGCTGTGATTAATAAGATTGCAACTATAAAGACCAGTATCAGACCCAGATCTCCACTTTTTGCTATTTTTACCATATATATCACTCCATAAATTACTCTTGGGACTTCATAAATTCAAAATATCTATCAACAATCATATTCTTTATAATTTCAAGATTCATATGAGCAGTCGCTAGTTCCTCCATATCCATCTCTTCAACATTACAACCCCAGTAAATCTTTCCAATGTCCACATCTTGAATTTTATATATTTCAACCAATGTGGTTTTAATTGTCCTAATTGGAATCTGCTCTTTCCCCATATATCAAAATATATATATCCTGATATATACAATTTTCTGTTCTATTTTCAATCGAAAATAAATTTTTTTAAAATAAAAATTTCTGTCTATATTGGAGAGAGTTAAAGGTGATAAATACAAAATTTTGAAACAAGGAGTCTTACCTGAAATGAATAGGTTAAATCTTCTAGATTACCTTGTTACCTTTGGTTACTCCATTTATTCTAGCAAAGCATATAAACAAGTTCTTGCTGGTTAGACAAGTAGCCTTCATAGCATAGGCTTGTCGCATCGTCTCATACTTCCATATTCGTACTGTATACCTCATTAAAGAATAAATTGGACAATTATCTTTAACATGTAAATAAGGAAGCGTACCAATGAAGTATACCACTTCAAAAGTGTATTTTTTATAATCTTATAAGGTTCAGCAGTCTTTCTAGCAATAGGAAATATTCTAACAACTATATATCTGGTTCAATTAAACAATATAAATTATTATCACCCAAATCAATATAAAACATACCATCTAAATACACTGGAGAAACTCTTAATGAGAAATCATTTTCAAGCATCCATAGAATCTCCCCATTCTCAGCATCATGACAATAAACATAATTAACACTATAACAACCATATACTTTCCCATTAGCTACTGAAACAGGATCAAAAGGGCGCAAATCCCAATCTGGAGCGATTTTACTACTCCATAATAACCTTCCATCGTCAGCATCAACACAATATAACATAGTATACTCTCCACAAAAATAAGACAATCCATTAAAATACACACAACCATCGACAACAGCAACAGTTGATACATGACTACCAGTTTCATAAGACCAGATTAAATCTCCATCTGAAGAATTTACACAAAAAAGAAATCTATCATTTCCACTATAATACACCTTTCCATCAACTGCAACAGGTGATGACCGTATTCTATCTTTTATTCGCCAAATCTCTTCACCAGTAGTAGCATCTATACAAAATAGATGATCTTTCCTTGATGCAACATAGACTTTTCCATCATAAATTGATGGATCAGTATAAACATCATCATTTGTTAAAAAACTCCATTTAAAATCTCCAGTCTCAGCATCAATACAATAAAGCCTATTATTATGACATCCGAAATAGATACATCCATTCCAATATTTTGGATTTGATTGAATATAATCAAATGTGGGATAAATCCAAAGAAGATCTCCACTATTTGCATCTATACAATACATCCTTCCATCATCTGAGCCGACATAAACCTTTGAATTAACAACCAAGGGTTTGGTTTCTACCCATTCACCAATTGAATATTTCCATTGAAGATCACCAGTGTATGCATCAAGACAAAAGACATCACCACTGATACAACTGAAATAAATAAAATTATCATAAATCGTTAGTGTTTTTGCAACGGTATAACTTCCAGTGTTAAACCTCCATTTAACAGAAGGCTTAGGCATAGGTATGAAAGGATTTATATTGCGGAGATAGTAAAATGTGATTCTATCTGATGCGGTGCATCCACCATTGTAATCAACATTTATTTGTAAGGTGTACATTCGAAGGTTATATTTGAATTTAGATGCATCAATGACAAGTTCATATGGAAGATTGGTGTCCATTCCTATTTCAAAAATCTGACATTTTGTTTCCCATCTCCACATATTATAAAAAGGGTGATGGGATCGTAAAGTACAAACGATTCTTTTCACTTCGTTTTGTGAGGTAATATTAATGTTAAGATGTAAATCTCCAAATATTATTGATTTTCTAATAAGATTCTTTTTTATTTTGTTATTATTGATATATAAATATCCTTCTTCAGGTTTAGTGATCGTTACTTGTTTTTCATCGCCAGATCCAAACGCATGAACATATCCATAAGATCCTATACCTTGTATACTTGATCCTGAAGTGTGAAACCAGCTTGTGATAAAAACTGTTCCATCCTTACCAATTGAAGGATCTGATAATATGGTAATGCTTCCATAAGGATTAATATCGCTAGTTATTTGTTTCTTCCATTTCAACTTTCCATCATTAGATATTGCACACATATACCCAATATTTAGATTTAAATAAGTATAAGCAACAAAGATTGTCCCATCGGCACCTATTGATGCTTCTGACATTTCATCAATAGCTAGAAAAGGTTCTAGGATATACTGCCAGATCCTACTTCCATCTGATGGATTCAAAGCGGTAATATATCCTTGGTAACCTGAGAGGATAATGGTACCATCAGGTGCAATAGATGGATAGCCATAGCAATCATTATCGCCAAGATCTATAATCCATTTTTCCGTTCCATTAGGATATAAAGCAATTAACTCATCTGAATGAATATAGATAATACCGTTATCATCAATAACCGGTCCACCCCAAATATTTATCTCCTTATATTTCCATTTTACACTCCCATCAGGGTTAAGACAAAATAATTTATTCTCATATGCACATCCATTAAAATAAATGTTTTCATTATGATCAAGAGCTATATAAAAAACATAATCCGCAACAAAATATTCCCATTTTAGTGATCCATTTGAATAAATTGCATATACATATCCATCTTGTGTAGCAGTATAAACTGTTCCATTAGAATCAACAACGGGTTCACAAAAATAATTCCCACTGATATTAAATCTCCATTTTTTTGTCCCATTAGGATGTAGTGCATAAAACCAATCATCAGTTCCAAAATATATAGTTCCATCTGGAGCTATTGCTGGTGCTTGATAATCTCTTCCAACAAGATCCTTTTTCCATTTATTTGTTCCATTAGGGTATAAAGCATGATACTCCTCATATGGTGTTCCGACATAAATTATATTTTTTTTGTCAATGGAGATACTTCCCCATACTGAACTTTCAAAAAAATATTTCCATTTTTCTGTACCATCGTTTTCAGATGTATCATATGTACTTCGTCCAGTTCTCTGGGCATCATGTTTATGCATAGGCCATATATGGTCAGTTGCCTCATTATCCTCAATATAGGATTGTTCTCCATCAGTCTCTAGTGGAATGTTATCACCAATACTTAGTGGTGTGATTATATTTAGAAGAAATAGTAATATGATTCCAACAGCATAGATTCTTTTATTCAGAAGATTTTACCTCCCTCTATTAAATAAATCAGATATCGTATATTTAAATGTTACAATAACAATTTTTCTAATTATCAAACTTCATGTGTAGTAAACATATTTAATCCAGTCCTAATAAAACGAAAATCTTTATTTTTAAAGGCATATAACAATTGTCTTATTATATAATGTGGATTTAAGTAAAAATTACGATGTGCTTTCATGCAATAGTTTTTTAACTCTTCTTTAGTAAAACGCCCCAAATTATGCTGTGAATCGGCAATTACACTGTATTCATCTTGTTTTATGATTCCCTCTTCTACTGCTTTATTCCATAATGGAGAGCCATATACATAACGTAGAATAATAAAATGTGCCACATCTAGGGGTAAAGATTTGGCAAATTTTATTGTATTTTCAATATGTTTTTTTGTTTCGATAGTCGCACCAATTATAAAATTTCCAGATGTAAAAAACCCCATCTCTTTACTAAGTCTTATAGCCTCTGTAATCTGTTGAAGAGTTGTATTTTTGTTATAAAAATTTAACACATCTTGATTTCCTGATTCTATACCAAAACAAATAAAACTAACACCTGCATCCCGCATTTTCTCAAAAAGTCTCCTCTCCGCAGAATCAACCCTTGCCCCCATAATCCACATATTGATTTTCAATCTCTTTTCAATTATTTTATCCATTATTCTCTCCACTCGGTTTTTATTTGCAAGAAAATTATTATCAGCGATTATAATTGAATAATAACCTTGAGAAATTATTTCTTCTATTTCTATAATAACATCATCAACAGACCTTTCATCATAATTAGACCTAACTGAATTATAGCCACAAAAACGACAACGATAAGGACATCCTCTAGATGTTATAATTGATGTAGTTCTACCATTTGTAAGTTTTTCCCCAATAAAATATCCGTATTCATATTTAGCAACTAGATGACGTGCAGGAAATGGCAATGAATCTAAGTCTTTTATTTGTTGCATCGGCATGGTTTGTTTTATTTCTCCTTTTTCTTTATAATAAATCCCAGGAATGGAAGATAAATTTCTATTTCCCTGTAAAGCATCTGCAATTGCACATATTATCAACTCTACATCTCCAGTAGCACAAATATCTGCATTTAAATCAATAATTGACTGCTCGGGGGCAATATTGCAGTGTGGTCCTCCAATTAAAAGAGGTTTACTAGAGTTATAATCTTTTATTAAACGAGCTAAATCAATAGATTCATTTATGGAGTTAGTGTAAATAGTCATACCAATAGCATCGGTAGATTCAATCTTTTTTATTAACTCAGATTCTTTTACATTTTCAGCGTTATAATCCAATACTTCAACAGTATGCCCTTTTTTTTCAAGCATAATAGATAAATAAAGTAGTCCTAAAGGTGGGGAGTATGGACCTGGAGGTAATACTTTTTTATCAGCAATTATGAATCTTTGACCAGGTGGAAAAATAAATAAAAATCTCATTTTTCACCCAGGAATCAATCCTTATTATTTAATAAATTTTCTGATTCTTAGGGCTTTGCACAATAATTTTTCAATATAGTTTTTGCACAATAAATCATTTTAGATGTTTTTGAAGAAGATTGCGCTCAAGTATATGGAGAGTTTAACCATGGATCATAATCAATATCCGCATCAACAGTATCACCATGTCCTGGGCCTTCACCACTTGGACCATTCTTTGCACCCCACCAATTCATTGTAGCATTAATAATTCTCCCACCTTCATATCTAAATCCCCAATCATTTCCAGAAATTGAATTATAATGGACTTGAGCTTTACTATCCTCAATACAGTAAATACCCATTCCATTATTCTCTATGATGTTATTAAGAATAATTGGATTACTTCCAGATGGCCAATAACAACCTATTCCCATATTATTATTTTCTATATAATTATTAGTTATATAACAAGGTCCTTCAACGACAACACCAACAGAACAAGATTTTATATGATTATATTGGATTGTAGATTTTTCTGCCTTTATCGCTATATCACAATTATTCAATGTGTTATTTTCAATCAATCCTTTTTTACCAATTATAGTATATCCTTTTGTATTTTCAAATGTATTATTCCGAATAATTACAAGATTATTTGTGTATAAGAAATGTATACCACTAACAAAATGAAAATTACAATCATAAATATATGAATCTTCAACAATTGAATCTCCTTTAACATCCCAGAATGCAATAAGATAAAAATAATCAGGAATCATACCAGAAAACTTGTTACCCCTAATATAAACATTTGAACAATAGTCAGTATCTAATTTAAAATTTTCAATACCACCTTTACAGTTTTCCATAATATTTTTTTCAATATACGTATTTTTCCCATTATTTGCAATAGGTAGGTAACAAGAATCAAATGTATTATTTCTAATATTAGTATTATTAGAATTATATAATCGAATACCCCAACCATGAACTGAAAATGTATTAGAATCAATTGTAACATTGTTTACATTTTCCAATTTAATAGCATCACCATTACCAGAGAAAATATTATTTTCAAAGGATATATTTTTTACATTTCTACAATGAGCACTCCTCCCTTCCCAATTCTTAAAAATATTATCTCTTATAATCACATGTTTATCTGTATTTACTATAGTAAAAGCAGTAGGTCTAATGAATATCCAAAAAGGTAACAAAATTATCTGGATTATTGTTTCTTCAAAAAGGTTCATAACTCTTTCTATATTTCTTGTAATTCTTTTCCAGAAAATACCATTGAGTTTCCAACCAGAAATTATATATGGATCGTTTTCAGTGCCTTTTCCTCCAATGACACCGTTTTTATTTGTAAATTTATCATTTCCATTTATATAGATAATTTTATGTCTAATATAATTTTTACCAGCGTTTAATTTCTCTTCTTGATAAATTTTATCTTTAACAACATTAGTTTGAATTGCTGGAATAGATTGTATTAAAAGAAGTAGGATTAAAACAAATAAGCTTCCTACTACTATCTTCTTTCTCATATTTTCTATTACTCCCAAAGCTTATTAATCACACTTTTACTGCCCATGTGACAAAACAACAATCAAAACCGCCATGGCCAAAAGGACTCCAATGAATCCCATCATCAGACCAAAATACCTTCCCATGAGGATAACAATCAGAAGACCATTTCCAAAGATAAGGCCAAACTACCTTGTCACACACAATATAATAGGTTTCCCCAGGGACGACATCGATATCCTCAAAATCAAATGTAAACCAAGTATATTTACCATCTCCCGTTTTAGGAATTACTCTTGAAGATTCAGCAAGATTATCACCAGATAAATTATCGCGAATATAAAATTGCAGAGGTGGTGCATCACCTGATTTCCAATTTTCCAGTAAAACCTCTATCTTTGACAATGTATCTAATGATGGTACAAAACTCTGAGCATACCATTGATTATTTAAGAAAGTACCGCCCCCTATATTTGTCTGCCGTTGATCAGAAATATGATCTGATGACATTGAAACAACAGTGTGATTTGACCAAACACTTTCAACTCCACGTTCATCCACAGCTTTCACTTTAATATTATAGGTTCCTTCAATTGACCATGAAAGTGAAATATTATGCCAAATGCCTGAATTTAAAAGATTAGACCATTCATCAACAATATTATCGCTATTCAAGTCCCAACCGTATTTAATTTTAAGTCCCTCTGGATCAGTTGAAACTGTTGAATAATTATATGTAGTATTTGTCTCACCAATTAT